>JAFWDX010000124.1 GCA_017515945.1 Blautia sp.
AGTTTGTGTGCTGCATGATCGTATCCGCGTGAAACTCCATTCTTCCTGAAGCCATAATCTGGTCCTCCTTTGATTTCATTTGCTAAAGTGTATCATTTTTTCAGTTTCATGTCACGGAAAACATGATCTGGCCCTCCGGTAGTTATATGGGGTCTGGCCCTCCAAACATTCTGTGAACAGCGTTCATAGTTTGTTCATGGTCATACCATGAACAAACTATGAACGCTGTTCACAGAATGTTTGGAGGGCCAGACCCCATCTACCTGCCAGAGGGCCAGATCATGTTTTCCGTGACATGAAACTGAAAAAATGATACACTTTAACAAATGAAATCAAAGGAGGACCAGATTATGGCTTCAGGAAGAATGGAGTTTCACGCAGACACGATCATGCAGCACACCAACTTCACATTTGTACTGCCGAATGATTTCGTCATTGAAGAGATCAGAAACCCTGCACATTACGACCGCCCGACGAGGTCTCTGATCCTGCTCCACGGCCTGACAGGCACCGATACAGACTGGCTGTACGGCGGTGTCGCGCAGGAGATGTCCAAGCAGTACAATCTCGCCGTATTCATGCCCACGGTCGGCAATTCGTTCTATCTGGACCGGGGATATGACGGCGGTAATTTTGGTTCCTTTGTCGGAGAAGAACTCCCTGAATATATAAGGAAGACCTTCGGTTACTGCATGAAGCGCGAAGACACGATGATCGCCGGCCTGTCCATGGGCGGCTATGGGGCCATTCATACGGCACTGGCCTTCCCGGACAATTTCTCTGCCTGCATAGCATTGTCTTCCGCATTGGTGATCCGGGAGATGGCAGAATACAATGGACGAAAGACTGGCGTCATGCCGCCTCAGATGGTCAGGGATGTTTTTGGGGATCCGAAGACGCTGCTTGAATCGGACAAAAACCCGGAGGTATTGTATCGGAGACTGAAGGAAGCGGGCAGAAAGATTCCGTCGATTTACTTTGCCATCGGTACGGAGGATGACCTCTATCCTCACAATCAGGAATTCCGCGCGTTCCTGGAAAAAGAGCAGGCGAATTATTTCTATGAAGACGGACCGGGAAAACATGACTGGTATTTTTGGAACGAATATCTGCCAAAAGGAATTGAGTGGGCACTCGAAAATGCATAAAATGAGTCACGGAATTTGCCCCCTTAACTCATATGGTTTACACAAAAATGAGTCAAGGAACCTGTCCCCCTGACTCATTTGAGGATAATAATATGAACAGACTTGCAGTTATATTTCCGGGAATAGGATACACAGCGGATAAGCCGCTCCTTCACTACAGCAGGAGAATCGCCGCGGATCAGGGTTATGACATCCGGGTCATGGCCTATACAGGATTTCCGCCAAAGATCCAGGGAGACAGATCCCGGATGGAACGGTCATTTGAGATTGCTCTTGAGCAGTCTGTGACCATGTTATCGGATGTCGATCTTTCTGCATATGACAGGATCCTCTTTATCGGTAAGAGCATAGGTACCATTGTCGCTGCCAAGATCGCTTCGGAAAGTCCGGCCCGGGATCGGATCCGCCTGGTTTTGTATACGCCGTTGGAAGACACATTCTCTTTTGAGTTTGGAGAAGCGATCGCTTTTACGGGAGACAATGATCCCTGGGTGGGGAGAGAGAAGAGCAGGATTTTTTCAATCTGTGAAAGCCGTGGTATTCCATGCTCTTTGATATCCGGCGCGAATCATTCTCTGGAGACAAAGGATCCGTTTACAGACATGAAAGAGCTGTACAGGATCATGAAGGAAACGGAGCAATTCATCTGTCAGTGAACGTGAAATGAGCTGTCATGCGGTATAATTGAACAGAGCAGGGGACGGTTCTATGTCTTTGATCAGACACAGAACCGTCCCCTGTTTTTTGTCATATGAATCACCTGGCCAATTCAACATACAGACAGGTTTTCCTAACATAAGATGCTCTGACTGAAGCAGATTCAATAGTAGAATGAATTGGAGGCCGCGCATCGGAGTATACCATTTCACTATGGGGAGGCGATTTGTATGTTTATCCGTTTCCATGAAAAAACCAGGACGTTTCATTTACAGAATGATCAGATCAGTTACGTAATGTGCGTGCTTTCTGACGGAACACTGACACAGCTGTATTTCGGGGAGAAAATTCATGACAGAGAAGACGCCGGATATCTGCTGGAGGGTGCGGTCCGCTCCCACAGCGCGTATATGCCGGATTGTGGGGCCGGCATTTCCCTGGAGCATATCAAGCTGGAGTATCCTTCTTATGGGACGGGTGATTATCGGCAGGGCGCTCTTGAGATCCTGCAGGAGAACGGAAGCAGAGCCAGTCACTTTGTGTACAGGTCACATACGGTCACTCCCGGAAAGCCTGCCCTTGAAGGACTTCCGGCCACTTACACTGAGAATGAAGAAGAAGCCGGAACACTGTGTATCTTTATGGAGGATCCTGTCAATGGGACGGCACTGGAGCTGAACTATACACTGTTCACTCATGAAGCAGCGATTGCCAGATCAGCCAGAATCATCAATAAAGGAAAATCTCCGGTTCAGATTACCAGGGCCATGAGCCTTTGTCTGGATCTTCCGGAAAGCAGCTATGACTGGATGCAGTTCAGCGGATCCTGGGCAAGAGAACGATATCCGGTAATCCGCAGACTGGCGCCTGGCACGACTCAGATTGAAAGCCTTCGAGGACACTCCTCCCACCAGCAGAATCCCTTTGTCATTCTGAAGCGTCCGGATACCGATGAAGAAAAAGGGGAAGCCCTTGGTATTTCCCTGATTTACAGCGGGAATTTCCAGATCAGTGCCCAGGTGGATCCATATCATGTGACCCGGATCCTGGCCGGGATCAATCCGATCTGGTTTTCCTGGAAGCTGGAAGAGGGAGAAGCCTTTCAGACTCCGGAGGCTCTTCTGGCCTGGTCCGGTCAGGGCCTGAACGGGCTGAGCCGGATTTATCATACGCTTTATCGGGAACGGCTTGCAAGAGGTGTCTGGAGAGACAGAGAACGACCGGTTTTGATCAATAACTGGGAAGCAACCTATTTTGACTTTAATGAGGAAAAACTGCTGAAGATCGCAAAAAAGGCAAGGGATTGCGGCGTAGAGCTTTTTGTACTTGATGACGGATGGTTCGGCGCACGCAGAAGCGACAATGCCGGGCTGGGTGACTGGGTGGCGGCCAGGGAACTCCTTCCGGATGGAATTGGCGGTCTTTCGGAAAAGGTGGAAGCCCTTGGACTGAAATTCGGATTGTGGATTGAACCGGAAATGGTAAATCCGGATTCCGACTTATACAGGAAACATCCGGATTGGTGTCTGAAGGTGCCGGGAAGGGTATCTTCCCTTGGACGCAATCAGCTGGTTCTGGATTTTTCAAGAACAGAGGTGGTGGATTTTATCTACGGAATGCTGTATGAGGTCTTCAGCAATGCAAAGATTTCCTATGTCAAATGGGATATGAACCGAAGTATTACGGAATGCTACAGCGAAGCGTATCCGGCACAGCAGCAGGGAGAGATTTTTCACAGGTACATTCTGGGGGTATATGATCTGTATGAACGCCTGCTCCAGTCCTTCCCCGGAATTCTCTTTGAATCCTGTGCGGGCGGCGGAGGCCTGTTTGATCCGGGTATGCTCTATTATGCACCCCAGGCATGGACCAGTGACGATACAGACGCCATGGAGCGCATAAAAATCCAATACGGAACTTCATACGGATATCCTCTGGTGAGCATGGGAAGCCATGTCTCTGCGGTGCCGAATCATCAGGTCGGCAGAATCACACCGCTGA
>JAFWDX010000008.1 GCA_017515945.1 Blautia sp.
GTCCGGATCTTTTTTTCCAGAAATTGCTGACAGCATTTTTCACGACGGGAGACCCCATCACGACAAGAATGATGATGACGACAGCCTTGTAAGCCTTCACATCGGTAGAAGAAACCTTCATGGCATACAGCGTAATCGCCAGCATCTGAATCGCATAGGCGCCCAGAACGGAACCGATCATGCGGAATTTGCCGCCGCCCAGGGAGTTTCCTCCGATAGCCACTGCCAGAATGGCATCCATCTCAATATTGATCAGGATCGTTTCATGGTTGATCAGACTGAGACGGCACACATTGATCATGCCGGCAACAGAACAACACGCCCCGAGGATGATAAAAGCAAGGAGCTTGATCCAGATGTGATTGATACCGTTCAGCCTCGCGGCTCCCTGGTTGATGCCGACCGACTGCACATACAGGCCAAGATTGGTGAATCGGAAAACCAGCGCAAACAGAATTCCGGTCACGATTACAATCAGGATCGGCGTCGGCACCGGTATCCCCGGAATAAAGCTGCCGATTGCCGTAATGATCGGGCTGGCTATCGTAGGTATGGCCCCTCCGTTGATCCAGTACGCGATGCTCCGGCCGCAGGTAAACAGGATCAGTGTGGCGATCATAGGCTGAATCCTGAAAAAGGCCACCAGGATGCCATTCAGGGCTCCAAACAGCATGGCCGCCGCGCAGCACAGCAGAAATCCCCCGATGACCATTCCCCCGTGTATGGAACCACTTTTCAGTACCCTGACAAAAACACTGCCGGCAATGGCGGCCAGCGCGCCTACGGAAATGTCCTGTCCTCCGGAGGCAGCCGTAACCAGTGTCATCCCCATGGCAAGAACCACCAGCTCGGAGGCACCGTTCAGGATACTGATCAGATTGCCCTGCAGTACCGGAAACCCGTTGTTATTTGCCGCAATTCCCACGGAAAAGAATTCCGGATCACGGAACAGGTTGAAAACGACCAGCAGCAGTATCGCGATGACAGGGATCAGCAGCTGGGAATAATTGCTCAGTTTTTTTGCCATACTATTGATCACCTCCTGCGATTGTCAGCATTACGCGATCCTGCGTCAGCTCCTCTCCGGTCAGTTCTCCGACAATCTTTCTGTCTCTCATAACGATCAGCCGGGAACAGGTCCGCAGCATTTCCTCGATCTCCGACGAAATAAAGGTGATGCACATGCCCTCCTCCGCCAGCTTCAGTACCAGCTTCTGGATTTCCGTTTTTGTACCGACGTCGATGCCGCGAGTGGGCTCATCCAGGATCAGATACTTCGGATGCGTCAGGAGCCACCGTGCCAGAATCACCTTCTGCTGGTTGCCGCCGGACAAAGACTTAATCGGCGTGTCAGAGGAAGCCGTCTTGATGTCCAGTGCCCGGATATATTCATCGGCAAAAGCCTCTGCCTGGGCCCTGGAGAAGGGATGGAAGAATCCTTTCATGACCTGCAGTGCCAGGATGATATTATCTCTGACGGAGAGGTCGGCAATAATACCGTCTCTTCTGCGGTTTTCCGGAAGGTATCCGATTCCCTGCTTCATTGCCTGAACCGGTCTGGAGATCTTCACCGGTTTTCCATCGACGCTGACCGTCCCGCCTGTGACATAGTCTGCTCCGAATATCGCCCGGACGCTCTCGCTCCTTCCGGATCCCAGAAGGCCGGTAAACCCATTGACCTCCCCTTTGGCGATATGGAAATCAAAAGGCTTTGCTTCGACGCTGGAAAGGCCCCGGGCCTCGTAAAACACCTCTTTCTGTGAACCGCCTGCCGCTGCGGAATCCTTTTTGATGACGGACAATCCTTCCAGTTCTTTGCCCATCATCTTTGCCACCAGCTCGACCTGCGGCAGACTGTCCGCTTCATATTCGCCAACCAGCTCGCCGTTCCGGAGGACTGTGATCCGGTCGCTCACCTCATAGACCTGCTCCAGAAAATGAGTGACAAAAATAATACCCACGCCTCTTTTTTTCAGGTCCCGCATCAGCGAGAACAGCATGCCTACTTCCTTATCATCCAGAGAAGAAGTGGGCTCATCCAGGATCAGCACCTTGCAGTCCGTATCCACCGCCCTGGCTATGGCAACCATCTGCTGCACGGCGAGAGAACAGCTTCCCAGTTGCTGCCTGGCCCTTGCCGGAATGCCCAGGCTTTCCAGCAGGGCATCAGCCCGCCGGTCCCTCTCCTTCCATTTCACGCGGACGCCTTTTTCACGTCCGATGAACATGTTCTCCGCCACCGTCAGGTTTGGATAGAGGGTGATCTCTTGATATACGGTACTAATCCCGTAATTCTGCGCTTCCTGCGGTGAACGGATGGTAATCGCGTCGCTGATTCCGTCGATGCGGATCTCTCCTTCATCCTTTGCATACACACCGGTCAGTACCTTGATCAGCGTGGATTTGCCGGCACCGTTCTCCCCCATCAGGGCATGAATCTCCCCTTTTCTGAGGGTAAAATCCACATGGCTCAGGGCTTTCACATTTGGAAAGGATTTGCAGATCCCCCGCATTGTCAATACCGTTTCTTTTTCCATCTGCCCGTCTCCTGTTTGGATATTCGGATAGAAAGCAGCGCGGTCCGGAACGCGGATCCACTCCACCTGTTCCACACCGCGCTGTCTTCTCAGTTATCAGTCAGTTCTCCCGTACCTTCCGTCCTTTCCGGTTATTCGCCCAGACCGTAGGTATCAATGTCCTCTTCGGTGATTTCGCGGGCATCGAAGCCTTTCTCAACCGAAATGATCTGCTTCGCGTCGTTCAGGCCCTCGATCTCTCCGCCTTCTTCCAGGGTCTGGATCATGTCGCTGATCACCTGTGCCTGGAACGGGCTGCACTGTCCGTCGTAGTTCCAGTTTCCGGCCAGGAGCTCTCTGAGTGCCCATTTGTTGCAGTCAAAGCCCATCACGATGACGTCCTTGTCAACACCGTGGGTGATGCCGGCATCGTCAAGTGCGGCGACTGCGCCCTTTGCCATGCCGTCGTTCTCGGCATAGATGACGTTGAAGGGCTCTTTGGAGTTGATCACGGACTCCACGATCTTTTTGGCCTCTGCCTCATCCCAGGTAGCTGTCTGCTGCACGACCTTGTTCATGGTGCCGGCCTCGAACTGCTCATCCAGTGCTCCGGTACGTCCCAGCTGCGCATCGCTGCCCATGGCGCCCTGGATATGGATAACATTATACTCATCCAGCCCCTGGTCCAAAAGCCAGTTGACAGCGGTCTCGCCTTCCATTGCCATATCCGAGACTACGGCGGCTTCAAAAAGCTCCGGATCGCAGTCAATCATTCTGTCGAACAGGAACACGCTGATTCCTTCTTCCTGCGCATCCTGCAGTACAGAATCCCAGCCAGTCGTCTCTGCGGCGGAGATCAGCAGGTAATCGACGCCGTCTGTGATAAATTGGCGGGCTGCGCTAAGCTGCTCATCATTCTTGATGCTGTAGTAGAAGCTGGCGTCATAGCCGTTTTCCTCGGAGAAAACATCGATAAAGTCATTGACATTTGCCTCCCGGTATCCGGATTCTGACGGCGGATTGTTTACAATGCCCACCTTGATCGGCTCATCTTCAGCCATTGCCGATACTGCGCTTACCATCATGGTCGTTACCATGGCTGCGGTAAGAACCAGACCTGTCATTTTTTTCATTTGCCAAACCTCCTTCTTATACTAATGAATAGTTCCTGTCTGCGACTCTGTTTGTCATGTTGTTATTGTATTCCAGCCTTTCTGTAAAAACATTCAGTATCTTTTTAAGTTTTCTTAATATTTTTTGTATACATTCGGCATCCATCCGGTTTCCCACCCCGTAAATGATACTTTTTTTCGAAAAGCAGCAATTTCTTCAGAATCCGAAATTTCTGTCTGACAGATCTGTGAGGCGTGCTATAATAGAATCATGAAAGAATACTCCGCAAACATTTTTACAGGCATCCTCTCCGCCTCGTCCCGGCAGAAGCAGCGCAGCATCCGCAGGCAGATCCGCGGGATGCTGGTTATGATTTCCGTTTCTCTCGTCCTTGTGGTGACTCTGCTGAGCCTGATGCTGGTCTCCATCAACCGGCAGTACGAAAATGCCCTGCTCTGTGCCGACACAGCGGCCGATTTCAACAAGGAGTTTAAAAACACCCTGGATCTGGCCATGTACAATCATGTGATCCGGCCGCGTTCCGAGGTGTCGGAAAAGGACCTTCCCATGGAGGAGCTGGACAAGGCAGAGAAAGTCCTGCGCCGTCTGGAAGAGATCACATCTCTTCCGGATAACCAATGGCGGGCCCGCAGCATGCTGGATATGTGCGCCAACCTGCGGGCATACATGATCGAAATCTCCCATACCTCCTCCTATGACCAGCGCATGGAGCTGCTGGAACGGAATATCCGGGGGGAAACAGGTCTGACACTGCTGATCGAAAATTACATGCATTCCTTTTTGGATGATGAAGTCCAGGAGCTGTCACGGCTGAAGGATTCTCTCCATACCCAGAGTATTCTTCTGATCCTTGTATCGTTCGCGGTTATGACGGTCGTAACGGCCCTGATTGTCATATACTCTCTTCATGCGTCGCGGCAGATCACCGAGCCCATCCGGGAGCTGTCCGGGAAAGCGGAGCGTTTCGGCGCCGATGACTATACCGGGAATCCCATACAGACAGAGATCACGGAGTTGAAGAGTCTGGACCATACCTTTGATAACATGGCAGGCCGCATCCACATACTGCTGGAAAAACAGATAGAGGATCAGCAGTCCCTTCACAGAGCGGAGCTCGAACTCCTGCAGGCGCAGATCAACCCTCACTTTCTGTACAATACGCTGGATTCCATCGCGATCCTGGCGGAATCCGGACGCGAGGAGGAGGTAGTAGACATGGTCACCAGCCTTTCCACCTTTTTCCGCAATTCTCTAAGCGACGGACAGGATATCATCCCGCTGCGGTCCGAGCTTGCCCAGGCCACCAGCTATCTGGAAATCCAGCAGATCCGTTACAGCGATATTCTGAATTATGAAATAGATGTCCCGGAAGAAATGATGGAGTACATGGTTCCCAAGCTGATCCTGCAGCCCCTGATTGAAAACGCCCTGTACCACGGGATTAAGAACCGGAGAGGTCGGGGAACCATCCGTATTGCCGGCGCACGGGAGGACGGGGCACTTCTGTTAAAGGTAAAAGACAATGGTGCCGGAATGGATCCGCAAAGGCTCTGCGAACTGCAGAACGGCTGTTCTCCGGAAGCCCAGGGCGGACTGGGCCTTGCCAATGTCTCCCGGCGGATCCGGCTGTACTGCGGCGGGGAATACGGACTTCATTTTGAGAGCAGTCCGGATCTGGGGACAGAGGTTACCATCCGGCTGCCTTCGGAAGGCCTGACCGGCATACCGCATCAGAATACATGAGAGGGGCAATGGTATGAAAAAGCAGAAAAAAAATCTGATCCTGCCGCTGCTGCTGACAGGGCTGCTCTTTGGCGGCTGCTCTTCCCATGCCGCGCAGTCTTCCGCGGAAGATAATACAGATCTGATCGTCGTCGGCTTTTCACAGGTTGGCGCCGAAAGCGACTGGAGAAATGCCAATACCAGAAGCATGCAGGAAGCCCTGACGGCAGAGAACGGGTACCGGCTGATCCTGGAGGATGCGCAGCAGAAACAGGAGAAGCAGATCACAGCCATCCGCAACTTCATCAATCAGGGCGTAGACTATATCGTACTGGCTCCCACCAGAGAAACCGGCTGGGATACTGTCCTGACAGAGGCGAAAAAGGCAGGAATTCCTGTGATCATCGTTGACAGGATGATTGAGACCGACGATCCGGATCTGTTCACCTGCTGGGTCGGTTCCGATTTTCGAAGTGAGGGAGATAAAGCTGTTCAGTGGCTGGAGGAGCATCAGGACGGCAGAAAGCTGCGCATCGCCCACCTGCAGGGCAGCATCGGTTCCTCTGCCCAGATCGGCAGGACAAGCGGCCTGGATGCCGGTATCGCTGCTCATGACGACTGGACGCTGGTCTTCCGGGAATCCGGAGATTTCACACAGGCGAAGGGCCAGGAAATGACGGAAAAACTGCTGGCCAGGGAAACAGACTTCAATGTTCTCTATTCCGAAAACGACAATATGACCTACGGCGCTATAGAGGCGCTGCAGTCCGCGCACCTTGAGCCGGGAAAAGACGTCACGATTCTTTCCTTTGATGCCAGCAGCAAGGCCCTGCACCTGATCCTCGACGGAAAGATCAATTATGATGTGGAATGCAATCCCCTCCACGGTCCCCGGGTCAGAAAAATCATCGAACAGCTGGAGAGCGGAGAGACACCGCTCAAATACACCTACGTGGAAGAGGTATCCTTTGAATCCTCCAATCTCCTGGAATCCGTGATTGAGGGGCGGGGATACTGACCGCTTATCCCGGCCTGCCCCCATTGCGGTACTCTTTTGGCGTGATTCCCACGGTTTTCCGAAATACATGGCTGAAATAGTTCGGTTCATTGTACCCGATCTCCAGGGCAATATCCGCCAGCCTGGCATTGGTGGAGGTGAGCAGCTCCTTCGCCCTCTCCATGCGGAGCGAGGTCAGATAGCTGATAAAGGTTCTGCCCTCATGCTGCGAAAAGACGGTACTGAAATGTGCCGCGCTCATCCCGGCATGCTTCGCCACACTGATCAGGGATATATTTGGATCGCAGTAATTCTCTCTGACATAGGCTTCCGCCATCGCGATCACATGCGCATATTTATCTCCGGCCACATTGATCTGCCGGGAACCCACGATCAGCCGCAGAAGCTCGCCGGCAGTCTCGCGGAACGTCTCATACCGGATGGAGGCCGTAAAGACATCATATTTCGCACTGAGCCGGTCAGCCAGATCCGTATCCTGTTTCTCATCCCGTCTCTCCGCAGTGCTCTGTACCGCAGTCTTCAGGAGACTGACCAGCGTATAGTAGCGCATCAGCCTGCTCCGGTACTGTTCGCCGCCTTCTCCCTCCAGCATATCCCTGAGCAGCGCCGGAACATCGGAAGCAGACGCTGCGGACAGCTTTTGCAGAAACTCTTTCCTGAGAGGCCCGCTGAACCGGATGACATCGGCTGTCAGCTGTCCGGCATCACCCATATGCACGATCTGTCCGGCCATGATACCACTCACATACTTCAGAAGGTCCACCGCTGCCTTATGGCTTCCGGCAATGAAGCCAATCCGCTGTACCGGGTCACCGATCACAGCCGTGACCACAGGACTCACATCCTTCACCTCATGCTTCAGGATCTGCAGGATCCGGTAAGCCTGTTCGTTCAGATCTTCCTCGCTGTCCGCACACAGGACAAATGTCAGCTGATCCGCCGCATTGAAATAATGCAGAACCTGATCTGCGTCACGCAGGGCATTCCGGACAATACTGTACAACTGGCCATGATCCTGGTCACCGGTCTCAAACTGACAGACGCATACCTGATAACAGGGCCGTACGATATCCAGCTTCAGCGTGCCGGCCTGCTCGAGCAGAACATCGGTCCCTGTTCCTCCATACAGAAGCTGCTGCATAAAATGCTTCCGAAGAGCATTCTGCACATCTGTCTCATCAAATCCAGCCGGCAGTGCCTTAGCTGCTTTTTCTTTTTCGATCTGTCCGGCCGTTTCCCGGATTACCCGGATCAGCTCCGCTGACCGCACCGGTTTCAGCAGATACTGATCCACCCCCAGCGTGATCGCTCTCCTGGCATATTCAAAATCCCCATATCCGCTGATGATGATCACCTTCAGCCAGGGCATGATGGACTTCGCATGGCGGATCAGTCCGAAGCCATCCAGAAACGGCATGCGTATGTCCGTCACCAGAATATCCGGCATCAGATCCTGCATGATGGAGAGGGCCATCTCCCCGTCAGAAGCCTCTCCGCAAAACGAAAAAGGTCCCTGCATCATCTCAATGGTATTCCGAATACTCTGCCGAATGAGAAGTTCATCTTCAACCACAAATATCTGGTACATATACAGCCTCCCCTGAAGTCAATAAGTCAAAAGGGACGGTTCTCTTTGACTCCCACCTGTCTGCGGATCTCCTCCCAGTTATGGCACCGCCGGTAGTTTCCTCCCGGGA
>JAFWDX010000125.1 GCA_017515945.1 Blautia sp.
ATTTATGAACCATGGTTCATAAATTGTTCATTTTTTGTTTACAGAATGTTTGGGAGGCCTGACCCCGTTTCATTTTTACAGAATGTTTGGGGGGCCTGAACCCGTTTCATTCATACCTGGGGGAAGCTGCTCTCGTTTCCAATCCCGACCGCCCCTCTGTACCCTGGCACCGGCATCTCCAGTTCATACAGATGGCAGGTTTCTCCGTTGCTTCCTGTCACCTTCCGCTGTCCGTCTCCACCAGGCTCTTCCCACAATGGCACACAGAAAGAGGACAGTTCCGTCGCCAGTCCTGTTCCAAGAGTCTTTATAAAGCTCTCTTTGCAGACCCACAATCGATAAAAACTCTCACTGCGGATCGTTTCGTCTGATATGCCGGAAAGCCAGGCATATTCATCGGGATGGAAAAAATGCCTGGCGATGGAGAGCTGATCCTTTTCCTCCTTTTGTATATCGCAGCCCAGTTCTCTCCTCCCCATACACGCAAGGACCAGCGTACCGGAATGGGAAAGGTTGAAATGCAGACCGGGCTGGTTCACAAAATACGGCTTTTCATTCGAGCCGTAGCCATACCGCATGTCTTTTTCCCTGAGACCGTATTCCTGCAGCAGCATGTCCAGCGCCAGACCGGCTCCGAGACTCAACGCCTTGCCGGACGGAAATCTGAAACGAACGGCTTTGGCTGCTCTTTCGGCTGAGACCTCGGGTAAAGACCGCTCAAAGGCGGCGGAATCCTCCAGGCTTTTTACATCCAGCAGACACAGCCGGATATCAGAGCCCTCAACCTGTGCCGGCTGCGCAGTTAAGGGGTACCTTGTGACCGGCATGGCTTACAGGGCCTCTGTGATCGCTTCCAGCAATTCATCGAACTCCTCATATGCCGGAATCTGAGGATAATCCGCCTTGATCTGCTCCGTGCTCCGGAACAGAAAGCCTGCTTTACCGGCCTGGATCATGGCCAGGTCATTAAAGCTGTCTCCACAGGCAATCGTCTCAAAGCCAATGGACTGCAGCGCACGCACGGTGGTGAGCTTGGAATCCTTTATGCGCATGCGAAAGCCGGTGATCATTCCGTCCTCTCCCACTTCAAGGGTATTGCAGAACAGTGTCGGCATTCCGAGTTTTTCCATCAGCGGGCCGGCAAACTGGGTAAATGTATCGCTGATAATGATCACCTGCGTGCGGCGGCGCAGCTCATCGAGAAACGCCTTCGCTCCGGGCAGAGGATCGATCGTGGCGATCGTCTGCTGTATTTCCTTCAAGCCCAGGCCATGTTCACGCAGTACACCCAGCCTCCATCTCATCAGCTTGTCATAATCCGGCTCATCCCGGGTCGTGCGCGTCAGCTCAGGGATTCCGCTCGCCTGTGAAAAGGCGATCCAGATCTCCGGCACCAGCACTCCCTCCAGATCCAGGCAAACAATATTCATGGTATTTCCCCTTTCTTTTTTGATCATTCTCGCCGCGGCAGATTTCATATTCGTAACTGTTCCGTCACAATGCAGAGGGTGCCTCTGCGTATACCGCGCGGGAAGTCAGGTACATATTCCATTAATGTAATCCCGCGAGTATAAACATTCACGCGAGTATACTATCACTTTCTGCAGCAATTCACCAGTTATTTTTTCAAGGGAATGAAGCGCCCCCTTGCGTGAGCCTCTTGACATTTATGATTTCAGATGCCATACTTTCATGATCGTAACTGTTCAGACACAAGTTTCTTCACAGTTACGCTCATAATCAACCAAAAGGAAGTGAACAGCTGATGAATAAAAAAGAAATCGCAGAAATCCGAAAACAGTTCACCCCGGAGCGGTGTGCCATCACACGGGTGTGCGGCTGCTACGTCGATGCGGACAAAAACAAAAAACTGCAGATGAAGGAGGCTTTTCTTTCTCTGCCTGAGGAAGAGCTGCATAAATATCTGGAAATATTCAAAAAAACGCTTTCCGGCACCCTCGGCAAGAATCTGCTGCAGCTGGATTTTCCCCTGGAGCAGGAACAGGAAGGCGGTTTCCAGGCTTTCATGCTGCAGCTGCGCCAGAGCGCGCTTGAGGACGATGATCTGCTGGATAGCTTTTATGACAGGATCATTGAGCATTATGACTATGGTGAGAACTATCTGATCCTGCTCATCAATGCCGCTTATGATATTCCGGGCAAAGCCTCCGACGGCCTGCTCATGGACGATGCTTCAGACGAAGTGTATACCTGCTTGCTGTGCAGCCTTTGCCCTGTCAATCTGTCAAAAGCAGGTCTGTGCTACAACGCAGATTCCAATCACATTGAGGACCGGATCAGAGACTGGCTGGTGGAGATGCCGGCGACAGGCTTTTTATTCCCCCTCTTTCAGGACCGGAGCACGGATATCCACGGGATGCTTTACTATTCAAAAAATGCCGAGCAGCTTCACACGGGAATGCTGGAGGAGCTTTTCGGATGTCGGGCGCCTCTGTCCGCCGAGACGCAGAAGGATTCCTTCCATATGCTTGTGGAAAATACACTGGGTGAGAAGTGCGAATACGATACTGTCCTGGCCCTGCATGAAAAGATCGGAGAGATCATCGAGGCTCAGAAGGATGAGCCGGATCCGGTTGTTCTGACCAAGCCGGAAGTCAAACGGCTGCTGGAGGAAAGCGGCGTACCGGAAACACAGCTGGAGGATTTCGACGAGCAGTATACCATGGCTGCCGGCAGCCAGCCGGCCCTCGTAGCCTCCAATATCACCAATCCCAAAAAGCTGGAGATCCGTACCCCCGATGTCGTCATCAATATGGATCCCTCCAGAGCCTCCCTCGTAGAGACCCGGGTGCTGGATGGGCGCAAATGCCTCATCGTGCCGATTGAAGGAGAAGTGGAAATCAACG
>JAFWDX010000126.1 GCA_017515945.1 Blautia sp.
GATCCGCAGCGGTACGGCAGAGGGGCTAAAAAAGAAAAAAGACCTGCTCACCTACATCCGCAGGAAAAACAGGCCGCTGTACGGTGCGCTGCGCCACAGTCTGACGGGGATCGTCATGAACCTGCCCGGAAGGGGAGGCCGCAAGGTATCCGTCGTCGCGTACAAGACAGCGCAGAAATTTTACGGATTTAACTAAAACAAGGGGACGGTCCTTTTGTGTGCGAGCACACATAAGGACCGTCCCCTTGTTTTCCACGCACCTCGCAGTAAATGAGAGGTGCTGACTGAACAGTTATTACTTCTTACATTTTTTCTGAATATAAAGCATATAAAGCACAAATGTGGCGATGATCAGTACAAGGTACGCGATCTTTTCCCACAGAGCAGTTGTAAAGCAGTCTATCCCTGTCAGGACGCTGAAGATCAGGAGCGCGATCCCGCTGGCGCGGGTGTATTTCTCCATATCATACTCCAGCTTTCTCTGGCTTTCCCCGATCCCTTTGAAAAAGAATCCTCCGTGGCCGGTCAGGACCAGAATGCCCATCACCAGGGACGCGACGGCCAGCAGGCCGCCCAAGGTATTGTCAAATAACATGTCGGACCTCCAGGTCAGTCTTAATAGAAACAGATGATCGGCACATCATACTCTATGATGTCATAAAGCGTCTGAGCCGCCCAGTAAGGCAGGTTAATACATCCGTGGGAACCACCGCCCACATATCTGTCTCCGCCGAAATACGGCTGCCATTCGGCGTCATGGAAGCCTATACCTCCATTGAAGGGCATCCAGAAGGAGACCTCCGTTTCATACTCCGGTTTGCCTGTAGACTCCTGTATGGCGCCTCTGAGGACCGCCGGGCTCTGCTTGAAGTAAAGCTTGTAGACACCCTCCGGTGTGGCTCTGTCTTCGTAGGTGATATCTCCGGAAACGATATCCGAATCAAAAATGATCTCGCCATTCTGATAATAGTACATATGCTGGTTGCCCATATCCACCTCGATATATGTGCTGCCAAAGTCATTGTACCCAAAGGAATTTGCCCTCATGGCATATACGGGCTCCCTGGTCACCTCAGCGCCGCTGGATATATCCTGCGCGAGCTGTGCGGCCTCACCCTCCGCATCGATGAGCCAGCCATAAGCGGTACCCCATACATACACGGTGCGGCCGTCTGTCGCCTGGAAAGGCCTGGATGTACCGGCCGTATCATGCTCTGCCGACAGCTGTGCGACCCAGTCCGCGATGTGCTGCTGGAAAACACCGGAATCGGTGATCAGCTCGCCTTTGTCATCGAAATCCAGCCAGGTCTTGAGCGTATCGCCGTCAAGGGTCACCTTTTCATCTCCAAAGGTATAGGTGATGCTGGCACGGGCGTAATTGTTGTACGCATCGAGCATATTGTGGATCTGGGGGCTGTCAGCGGTAAGCACTGCCTGTGCATATACTTCCGGATCGGAACTGAAATCAATGGATTCCTCGCTGGAGGCGACCGCTTCATCCAGGGCCAGATAAGCCTCTTTTACCTTAAGTTCACTGCCCTGGGACTCGGGCACGATCATGAACTCATCCCCCACCATGGTCACATAGGCATCCTGGGGAGCAACCTGGTTCTCCGCCTTAGCACACTCCAGGGCCTTAAGCTGAGACCGCAGGAGAGATTTGTCGAAGGTCACATTTTCTGAGGCCTTGTACCTGATCCCTCTGAGGATGCCGAAGGGCCACAGCCACGACTTCTGCTTTTTGAGCAGTCCAAGCACTTCTCCGTTGGAGAGATAGCGATAATCGATCTCACTCCCGCGGATGACCTGCGGCGCATTGTTGCGGGAGGCCACACGGATCGTATACTGATTCACATGGTCTGCGATCGCCTGCTCAGCTTCATAAGCCGTCATATCAGACACGTCCACCCCGTTAATGCTCGTCCTGCGGAAGAAATGATCCGTATAAAAATACGTCATCCCGGCATAAAGCATCACCAGCGCGATCGCGCCGAAGCCCAGGAGTGTTTTAACGACGCGCATGCCTCTGCCGGGCTGCTTGGTCTTGTTAAGCGGAGCGACATAGTCATCATGATAGGAATAATCCACATGGCGGATCTGCGCAGGCCTGGCAGATTTGCTCCTGCCAAGCTGTGCGTATGGCGACGCGGAACGGCGCGCAGCTGTGCGGTGAACCGGCACGCCTGCGGCTGATCCCTTTCTCACCGGCCTGGCTGATTTTCTCACAGGTGCCGGTTTTGTATCCTCGTCCTGTGCTGTGCTCTGTGAAACCGGCTGGTCCACATCCTCATCAGGCTCCTCCTCCAGAGAGTCCTGCTCTCCTTCGGATTCCTCTTCGTCCTCTACGTCCTCTTCGTCCTCTTCCTCAATCTCTGCCCGGTCATCATCTGCTGCGGCTGTTTCCTCCGCGTCATATGTCTCCGTAAGCTCTGCAGAAGACTCCATGTCGCTCTCCTGCTCCGGTGCCTGTGCAGATACAGGCTCCTGCTCTACGTCAAAAACCGTCTCATCGGAACTGTCGGCTGTCTTCTCCTGGGATCTGCCGTCCGTCTCCTCTATGCGGGCGCTCATCTCCTGCGCCTTCACGAGGATCTCCCTCGCCTCTTCCCTCAGGGCTGCAGCCGCGTCACTATCGGAGGCAACGGGCTCCTGCGCTTCTTTATCTTTTTCTTCTTTAAGGGCAAAACCGACCACATCCAGTTTTTTGGGGCCTCTGGTCTGGGAAGACTGTCTGGTAACAGGCTTGTCCTGTCTGATGGTAAAGCTGTCAAATGTGATCTCATCCCAGTTGATCTCACTGCCTTTCAGCCTGCCTGGTGACTCTGTGTAAGGTCCTTTTTTGCCTCTGCTGCTCATCTTATCCGCCTCTTTTTTTCTTTGCGAAACTATATTGCATACGTGTGGTTATTGTATGGCTTTCATGAATTTTTGTCAAGAGGGATGAATCAGGGGGCTGGCCCTCAAGGTGAGTCAAGGGGGCTGGTCCTCAAGGTGAGTCAAGGGGGCTGGTCCTCAAGGTGAGTCAAGGGGGCTGGTCCTCAA
>JAFWDX010000127.1 GCA_017515945.1 Blautia sp.
CACATACGTGTGAGTCAAGGAACCTGTCCCCCTGACTCATGAAGGAACCAGCCCCCTGACTCATGAAGGAACCCGGCCCCCCTGACATATCACGCTTCCGCCGCGGCATCCGCATTCATGATTTCTGTCTTCAACTGTATGGTTGCCTCTTCTTTTACTTTAGCAATGGTTCCGTCATCCAGCAGCCCGATGAAGATCTTCACCATACGCGGATCAAACTGCGTGCCGGAGCCGGCCAGCAGCTCTGCCCGGGCGGAGGCTTCGTTCATGGGCGCCTTGTAATGGCGTCGGCTTACCAGCGCATCGTAGACATCGGCTACGGCGATGAGGCGGCCGATCACGGGGATTTCCTCCCCGTGCAGCCCTTTGGGATAACCCAGACCGTCAAAGCGTTCGTGATGGTAGCGTGCTCCGTCCTCCAGATAAGAGATGGTGGAGATGGCGGAGAGGATATTTGCACCGATGGTGGTATGCTCACGGATCTGGTTGTATTCATCCGGCGTCAGCCGGCCTTTCTTTTTTAATATGGAATCCGGGATACCGATCTTCCCGACATCGTGGAGCAGGGCAGTCTGGTAGACCCTGGCCACGAGCTGTTCATCGTATCCGAGCGCGCGGGCGATAGCACGGCTGTAATGGGCGACGCGTACGGAATGACCCTGGGTCACATCGTCCTTTGCCTCGATGGTGTGGACGATAGCTCCGATCGCCTGCAAGGCCAGCACCTCCACCTCCAGCGTCTTTTCTTCAACCTTTTCCTGCAGACGTTTATGCAGATCCTCCAGTTCGATCGTTTTGCCGATCCGGCGTTTCAGGATCTCGGGCACGATCGGCTTTGTGATGAAGTCACTGGCGCCCATGTTCAGACATTCGACCTCGACATCCTCATCCTGGTTGGCTGTGAGGAAAATGACTGGGATAGACTGATTTTCCGGAGTCTCGCGGATCCGGAAGAAGGTTTCTTTACCGCTCATTCCCGGCATCATCAGATCAAGAAGGATGAGGTCGGGCTTTTTTTTCGTCAGAAATTTCAGAGCCATTTCTCCGCTGATCGCCAGCATCAGGGTATATTCTGCCTCCAGTACCTCGCGGATGATCTGCAGATTTGTGCGGTTGTCATCAACCACTAATATCGTATGTTTATCCATAGAATTATACCTGAGCGCTTGAATACGTGGAACACCGTACCACGGGCATTCCTTTGAGACGCAGTCAGAGGCTCTGCATATGCCGCGGCGACAATGTAACTGTTCAGTCACAAGATCCTTCACTTTTGTATAGGAGTCATCCGTAAATATATGAAACAACTTGCTGGTCTTTTTTGTCCGACTGCACTCTGAAAAAGAATGCTCGTAACTGTTCAGTCACAAGCTCCTTCGCAGTTACGAGGCCAGGCGCAGGCTCCTTTCGTCGCATTGGAAGTGCGCCTGGCCTTGGCTGTTCAACTTTTTTCTTACGCACCTCGCAGTAAATGCGAGGTGCTGACTGAACAGTTACGAATGTTCACATAGTTTAATTCAGGAAAGTGTTTTGAGCATATCTTCCAGTTTCTCATAATCAAAGGCACTGCAGGCTTCGATCATCTCCTGCAGGACTTCTTCCAGCTCCTGTGTATAGTGTTGCTTACTCATCTGGTGCAGCAGGTTCTCTGCAGCGAGATAATCCATATCTTCACAGGCACCGCGGATCCGTGCGATCATTTCCGGATCAAAATGGTCAAATGAGTCGCCTGTGGCTGCAATTTTCTCCTCGAACAGATACTTACGGGCATATTTGCCGACATTGATCACCATATTGTGCAGATCATTCATAAAATCAGGAAAGATTTTGTCGATGGTATCCCAGTCTTGATTTTTGCCTGCGGTTTCCAGCTGATAAGCCATTTCGCCGAGTTCATTCGCACCGGCGCCGCGGGACGCGCTTTTGATGGCATGTACATAGATGGTAAAATCATGCAGGTTCCGTTTATCGTACAGCTCCTGCAAGACAGGCTCCCGGTTCTTGATGTCCAGATAATAGGTCCGGAGAATGTCGTGATAGATCCGCACGGATCCTCCGTATATTTCCAGACTTCCCTGCATATCCACTCCGGGTATGTAATCTCTCAACTCCTGCATATCCGGATCTTTTAGCGTTTCCGGTTCCGTTTGCGAAGCCGTATGTACAGCAGCATTCCCGTACGCAGGAGCAGCTGCGCTCCCGGGAGCAGATGCAGGTACAGCAGTTTCTGCAGGAGTTCCTCCCTGATCGTTTATCTGTATGGAAAACAGCTGTTGGAGCAGCAGCATGTTTTGTGAAAGGAGGTTCCCATTCTGTGCCAGGAGCTGAGACCATAGATCCTGCTGCCCCTGACCCGGCACAGTTGTAAAGGCGGGCATGGTGAATGCCCCTCCCGGAGCTGTCCCGGAATGCAGAGCGGAGGTATTTCCTTCCGGATCGTGATGAGCCTGTTCCTGGATGTTTTTGATGTAGCCCTCCGGTGCTTTTGACTGGACAAAATGCTTGAGCACACGGTTAAGCTCTGTCATTTCGATGGGTTTGGCTACGAAATCATCCATTCCTGCTTCAAGGAACATGGCTTTTGCACCGCTCATGGCGTTTGCCGTCAGGGCGATGATCGGGACAGCCTTGTAATAATCTCCCTCCAGCGAGCGGATGTACTTTGTCGTTTCGATCCCGTCCATCTCCGGCATCATATGATCCATGAAAATGGCGTCATAGCGGATCGCCTTTACCAGCTCGATCGCCTTGAAACCGCTGGTGGCGACATCGATCTTCATTTTATAAGGAGCCATCAGTCCCTGTGCGACCTGCAGGTTGGTTGTGTTGTCGTCCACCAGCAGGATCCTGGCAAAGGTCAGGGGGATGATCTGGGAACGGTCAAAAGATTTCTTCTTGATACTGGTAACGATCTCTTCGCCGTTGAGGGCATTGATCAGCTGCATGCAGATCAGCGGGAGCTGAAGCTGCTTGTATTTCATGTAATGACCTTCCGCGTGCTCGTCATTCTCCAGGATCAGGAAGATATTCTGCGTCGGGAACATGAATTCCAGCTTCTCGCGCATGTTTCCGAATGCCTTTCGGCGAATGAGCACATGGGTCATGCCCTGGAAGGACCGGATACGATTCGGCTCCCGGCAGATCTCGTAATCGAGGCTGAGTTTTTCCAGGGTGCGGCAGAGGCTGTGGATAATGGTTTCATTCTGCTCGCAGATCAGGACATGGATGTCCTTTTTATTGTGCACATCACCGATCGGTTCGTAATAATGGACTTTCTGGATCACGGTGACGGTGAAGACGCTGCCTTTGCCGTATTCGCTTTCGACTGTCAGGGTGCCGCCCATCATCTCGGCCAGATTTTTGCTGATGGAAAGCCCGAGGCCGGAGCCTGTCACCGCTCTGTTTTTGCGCGTGTCCACCTGGGAAAAGGTCTGGAAGAGCTTGCCGAAGTCTTCATGGCGTATGCCGATCCCGCTGTCTCTGACTTCAAAGGTCAGTTTATAATCCGTTTCATTGATGAAAGTACCGGTTCCTCTGAGCTCAATGAATCCTTCATGGGTAAACTTGACCGAGTTGCCGATCAGATTCAGGAGGATCTGCTTGAGCCGGATGTCGTCTCCAATGAAGTGATTGGGCAGCCTGGGGTCGATATCCATCATGAAATATACAGGACGTCCGGAAAGACGGACAGAAATGACATTGCTGATGTCCATCAAAACGGATGGAAGCATGTATTCCACTTCACTGATCTCAAATTTGCCAGTCTCGATCTTGGAAAAGTCCAATATATCGTTGATGATCCCCAACAGGCTGCTGCCGGAGTTCTGGATCGTGCCGATATCCATCAGGACATCTTCGGGAAGGTCTTTGCCCAGCAGGATCTCGCTGATACCGACAATAGCATTCATGGGTGTGCGGATCTCGTGGCTCATATTGGCAAGGAACGCGCTTTTGGCGTGGTTGGCCTCCTGGGCCTCCAGGGCGGCTTCACGGAGCTGATCCTTGATGTCCTCCTCCTCCTGGACATCCGTTGTGAGCATGATGATACGGTCTTCGTTGTCTTTGAAAAAAGCGCATTCCACCAGCTTCCAGCTGATCTGGCCGAAATCCGTACGCATACGGCAGCGGATGGAATAGTTCCCTTTTTCCCGCAGGAGAGGGATCAGGCTGTCAAGATGTAAAGTGGCAAGCCGGTCGGCATCCTCATCGGATGCGGCATGGGCGCTGATCGTATGAGCAAGGCTCTCTTCATAATCCGCCTCGTGGGCAAAATGAAAACCGACGTCCGGAGCGAATGGGTGCTGGAGAAGGGAACGGACTGTCCCGGTCTGCGCGTCAATGAGGTTGGCATCCTCATAGTGGGAGTTGACGGCAAATTCGCAGACCTGTTCCATGATCTCCATTTCTGTCCGTGCAGCGTGGAGTTCATCAGTGTTTTCAACGATCCCGAGGACGATGGTGGGCTTGCCCTCCGGGTCTTTCTGTACGATCTCCAGGGTCACTCGGGTCCAGTGGCCGTTGACGTCCACCAGCTCGCAGCTGGCATGATTGATGCCGGCAAAACAGCGGGCGTACATCTCGTCGTGCAGGGCGTGATATTCCGGTTTGACAAAGTTGTCGCGGAAGGCGTCCGGCATGTTGTCCATCCGTCTGGGCGCTCCGTGCAGATCCTCGATCCCCTGGGAAGCCAGACCGTAATGCTCGTTGACATACAAAGTGAACTTGAGAATATTGGAGTTCTCAAACGCCTGGTTGACCAGAATCTCGTGCTCGGCTTTTACACGTTCCTCTTCAATCTGCTCAAGTTTGGATTCATTGATGTTTTCTGTGGTCAGGAGATACCTTGACGCGGTCCCATCGTCATTTCTTTCGATGATGCGTACAGACAGGCGCATCCAGACATGCGCATCCTCGGTTCCGCACAGGTATTCTGCCTCCCAATGATCTCTGGAGCTGAGGGCATGCTCATCCTGCAGCGCGCTGCAGAGCGACTCAACAGGATGGAGGTAGCCGGGTAACACATCGGCGAGGAGGTGCTCCCGGAAATATGACTGGGCTTCGGGAACAGGGATTTCACCGTCCTCGGTGAGAAGAACAGCGGTGTCCCGGCGGGGATCACCGATGTAAACGCTGGAATAATTACGGAACAATGATTTATACATGGGAACCTCCGTGGGAAAGGGTTCTTATAATTATGTTGATTTTATCAAATTGTGGCCTGTTTTTCAATCACGAAATGTGCGATGAGGGCTGATGAGTCAGGGGGCCTGTCCCCGTGACTCATTTCATGGAGTCCTACAATTTAATCAGATTCTATCTTTACTATATAGGATAAGTATGATATATTGCTGCCATAGACCAGATCGGCATAAGCTCTTTATTTTGAGCATCAGTGGCAGTGATGCTGTAGTGAGTCAGAGTGAGTCAGATGAGTAAGTCAGAGTGACAGGTTCCTTGACTCACAGCATGTGAGTCAAGGAACCTGTCCCCCTGACTCATACAGAAATCTTGACAGGATATCATAATAAATATAAAATAACGGGGAACTGTGAAGGAATTGCTTGCAGAACAGCTTATGCAGGCAGTAAACAGAATCGGAGCAAAAAATATGTCAGAAATCGTAATCGAAAATGTGTCAAAGACCTTTACGACCAAGGATGGTACGGTAGAGGCCCTGCGGCATGTAAATATCAGCATAGATTCCGGAGATATCTTCGGGATCATCGGCATGTCCGGTGCGGGCAAGAGCACCCTCGTGCGCTGCATAAATTTTCTGGAGACTCCCTCAGAGGGGCGTGTACTTATAGACGGCAAGGCACTGGGGGATTTTACCCCGGCACAGCTGCGCCGCCAGCGCGAAAACATCGGGATGATCTTCCAGCATTTCAATCTGCTGATGCAGAAAAATGTGATCGACAATATCTGCTTCCCGCTTTATATTCAGGGCAAAAAGAAAGCTCAGGCTTACGAAAGAGCCAGGGAGTTGCTGGAGGTCGTAGGCCTTTCCGACAAGGAAAAAGCGTATCCGGCTCAGCTCTCCGGAGGGCAGAAGCAGCGTGTGGCCATCGCGAGAGCCCTCGCGAGCAATCCAAAGATCCTGCTCTGTGATGAAGCAACCAGCGCATTGGATCCGCAGACGACATCCTCGATCCTGGAGCTTCTTAAACAGATCAATGAGAAATACGCGATCACCATCGTGATCATCACTCATCAGATGTCGGTGGTCCGGGAGATCTGCTCCCATGTGGCCATTCTCAAGGAGGGGGAGGTCCGGGAACAGGGGCTGGTGGCGGACATATTCAACAATCCGAAGTCCGAGGTCGCCCGTGAGCTGATCCTGACAGACAGCGGTTCCGATGTGGATATAGAGTCAAAGGGTCCACAGGATGAGATCCTTTCCGGGGAAAAGATCCGCATCGTCTTTTCTGAGAACTCAGCCTTTGAGCCGGTGATCGCCAATCTGATCCTGACCTTCCATGAACCGGTCAATATCCTTCGCGCGGATACCAAAAATGTCGGCGGCGTCGCCAAGGGCGAGATGATCCTTCAGTTCATGAAGGGCAGCCGGCAGACCGAGGCGATGAAGGAGTATCTGATCGAACGCGGTCTTGCAGTAGGGGAGGTGCAGTGAGATGTTTTCGGAAGCAGTGACAAAAATGATCATTGAGGGCGTGGGGGAAACGCTTTATATGACGTTGGTCTCCACACTGTTCGGTTATCTGTTCGGCCTTCCTCTTGGGATCTGCCTGGCGGTAACGGACAAGGACGGTCTGCACCCGAATGCGATTATCTACAAGATCCTCGATGTGTTGACCAATATTTTCCGCAGCATTCCGTTCCTGATCCTGCTGATCCTGATCATTCCGCTGACCAGGGCTCTCGTGGGAAAGAGCTACGGAACGACCGCCACCATCGTGCCGCTGACCATTGCGGCCATTCCCTTTATCGGGAGAATGGTGGAGTCCTCGCTTAAAGAAGTGGATGCAGGCGTGATCGAGGCTGCCCGTTCCATGGGCGCCAGCAATCTGCGGATCATCACCCGCGTGATGCTGGTGGAGGCCAGGACATCTCTGATCTCCGGCGCGACCATCGCCACTGGCACGATCCTGGGTTACTCCGCTATGGCCGGCACCGTCGGTGGCGGCGGACTTGGCGATATAGCCATTCAATACGGCTACTACCGGTATCAGTCGGATATCATGATCGTGACCGTGGTGCTGCTGGTCGTGCTTGTGCAGCTCTTCCAGACCATCGGCACGGTGCTGGCCAACCGTCTGGACAAGAGACGGGTATAAACCTGTCAGACCATCGGCACTGTGCTGGCCAACCATCTGTACAGGAGACAGGTAGAACCTGCCAGACCATCGGCACTGTGCTGGCCAACCATCTGTACAGGAGACAGGTAGAACCTGCCAGACCATCGGAACGGTGCGGATCAACCGTCTGGACAGGAGACGGTTATAAACCTGTCGGACCATCGGTACAGTGTTGGCAAGCATTTGGTCAAAAGACGGATATAAACGGGTCGTAAATCTGCATAATATATGTCCGTAAACCCTGTCTGCGAAAAAGACAGGCAGACGAACGGGTATATTTTGCGGAGTTTATGATATATGTTTTTTCAATTTTCAAAAGGAGGAAAAGATTATGAAAAAACTGATCGCAGCAACATTGGCAGGTGTCCTCGTTCTTGGCGCCCTCAGCCCGGTCATGGCCGAAGAGGACAACAAGATCACGATAGCCGCTTCCGCCACACCTCATGCGGAGATCCTTGAAAAGGCCGCCCCGATCCTCGAGGAGCAGGGCTACGAGCTGGAGGTCACGGTATTTGAAGATTATGTCCAGCCCAACCTGGTCGTGGACGCAGGCGACTTTGACGCCAACTACTTCCAGCATATTCCTTATCTGGACAGCTTCAACGAGGAAAAAGGCACCCATCTGGTAAACGCCGGCGGCATCCACTACGAGCCCTTCGGCATCTATCCCGGAAAGAAAGCCAGCCTTGACGAACTGGAAGAAGGCGACGAGATCGCGGTTCCCAACGATACCACCAATGAGGCCAGAGCCCTTCTCCTGCTCCAGGACAACGGCATCATCACCCTGAAAGAAGGCGCAGGCCTGACCGCGACGATCAACGATATCGAAGAGAATCCCAAAAACGTAAAGATCATTGAGCTCGAGGCTGCTCAGGTTCCGCGTGTCGTAGACGAAGCTGCCTATGTCGTACTCAACGGCAACTATGCAATGGAGGCAGGCTTCTCCGTGGCAAAGGATTCCATCGCTTATGAATCTGCGGATTCAGAGGCTGCAAAGACCTACGTCAACGTCATCGCCGTTAAAGAAGGCAATGAAGAGAGCGCCAAGATCAAAGCGCTGGTGGACGTGCTCAAGTCTGAGGAGATCGTGAACTTCATCAATGAGACCTATGACGGCGCCGTGATCCCCTTCGTAGAGGGAGAAGCTCCTGCAGAAGAAGCAGCAGAAGAGGAAGCCGCTGAAGAAGAGACTGCGGAAGAAGATGCTGCAGAGGAAGCTGCGGAAGCAGCAGAAGAAGCTGTCGAAGAAGAAGCTGTCGAAGAAGAAGCTGCGGAAGAAGAAACTGCAGAATAATCTGCCGTAATACTGAAACGGGGTCCGGTTCTCCAGACAAGCTGTAAAAAACGTTCAGGCGAGTCAGGGGGGGCAGGTTCCGGAATGAGTCAGGGGGACAGGTTCCTTGACTCACACATGTGTGAGTC
>JAFWDX010000128.1 GCA_017515945.1 Blautia sp.
CAGGCGCAGGCTCCTGTCGTCGCATTGGAAGTGCGCCTGGCTTTGACTGTTGAACTTTTTGTTCCACGCACCTGCCAAGGCACGCCTGCGGTGTCGCAGTAAATGCGAGGTGCTGACTGAACAGTTACTTATATCCAATGCTGATCATGCGACCGGCAGTCCATAACTCCTCATGGCCGCTTCCAGCCTGGCTTTATTTGCCGGCTCCATCTCGCACAAAGGCATGCGAAGCGGTCCGACCTCTTTGCCCAGGATATTGAGCGCAGTCTTGACCGGGATCGGATTGACTTCACAGAAAAGAGCCTCGATCAGCTCGATCGCCTCGAGCTGCAGACGCAGAGCCTTACCGGTATCTCCCTCCAGATAACTGACGACCATTTCATGGGTCTGTCCGGGGGCAATATTCGAAAGAACGGAGATCACGCCCAGGCCGCCCAGGGACAGGATCGGAACAACCTGATCG
Source organism: Blautia sp. (assembly GCA_017515945.1). Taxonomy (GTDB): domain Bacteria; phylum Bacillota; class Clostridia; order Lachnospirales; family Lachnospiraceae; genus Blautia_A. Next base: position 464 of record JAFWDX010000128.1, read on the forward strand.
TCGTTCCCTGAATAGAGCTCGAGCCTGCCGTCCGTCAGAGCCATGGTTTTGGCGATCTGAGAGATATTGCCGCTGGCAGCCTTCAGTCCGACAATGTTCGGTACATCACGGAACAAGGCGGCTGTGGTCTCCGGCGTGATGTTGCAGCCGGTCCTGCTCGGCACGTTATACAGGATGATCGGTGTCTGCGGTACTGCCTGCGCCACAGCCGTATAATGTCCGATCAGCCCCTTCTGAGTGGCTTTATTGTAATATGGAGACACTAAAAGCAGTGCGTCGGCACCATAGGAAGCCGCCTCCGTGCTCATCATGATGGCTGTCTCGGTGGAATTGGAGCCGGTACCCGCGATGACCGGAATACGGCCGTGAACCTGATCCACCGCAAATTTGATTGTTTTGAGATGCTCGCCATGGGTGAGGGTGGAAGACTCGCCTGTAGTTCCGCAGATGATAATGGCATCTGTACCCGAAGCGATCTGCTCTTCCAGCAGCTCATCCAGTTTATCATAGTTGACCTTTCCGTCCGCATACATGGGGGTCACGATGGCGACACCCGCCCCTTTGAAAATTGCCATAGGGGTTACCTCCTCTACTCATCTGCAGTCATCGTTGTCAGTGTCGTAACAGATTCCACACAGTCATACAGCCACTCGGGTACTTTATCCCCTGTCAGCATGATCTGCATGGCTTCGTCCTTAAGTCCCAGCAGTTCTGTCACCAGCTCCTGGCTCGCAATACCCTTTTCAATGAGGCCCAGCAGTTCATCAAGCACCAGAAAATCACATTCCCTGGTAGCTATAACCTTGCGCGCAAAATTCAGGCCGTTCAGGATATTGGTTTTTTCTTCCTGCTGCTCTTCATAAGAGAGCTCACTGTAGCATGATTCCTGTCTTTCAAAACGGAAGATTTTGATATCGATGCTGTCCAGAGTCTGAAGGAAATCCAGATCCCCCCGTTCGTTTCCTTTCAGGAACTGGATGACGATGGCACTTTTCCCCATCGCACAGGCTTTCAGGCATTTCCCTACCGCCAGGGATGTTTTTCCCTTCCCTGTTCCGCAGACTGCCTCTACCATATTTTTTATCATTCAAATAACCTCCGGGCGAATGAATTCATACGCTCAGTTTTTATGGAAAGCCGCCCTCTTGCGGTCACGCGAATCCAGAATCCTCTTGCGGATACGCAGACTGTCCGGAGTCACCTCCAGCAGTTCGTCCGTGTCAATAAATTCGATCGCCTGCTCCAGGCTCAGGATCCTGGGCGGTGTCAGCTTGAGCGCCTCATCTGCGTTTGAAGATCTGGTATTTGTCAGGTGCTTGGTCTTGCAGACGTTCAGCTCGATGTCCTCGGCCTTGCCGTTCTGTCCGATCACCATACCGGCGTATACCTTTTCGCCAGGGCCGATAAAGAGCGTCCCTCTCTCCTGTGCTGCAAAAAGGCCATATGTGACAGCTTCCCCGGCCTCGAACGCGATCAGAGAACCCTGCTTGCGGTATTGAAACTCACCCTTAAAGGGAGCATACCCGTCAAATGTAGTGTTGAGAATACCGGTTCCCTTTGTATTGGTCAGGAAATTACCACGGAAACCGATCAGTCCCCGGGAGGGGATCAGGAACTCCAGGCGCACGGAACCATCGCTGGCCGTACTCATACCCTGCAGTTCTCCCTTACGTTCACTCAGCATCTGGATCACCGTGCCCGAAAACTCCTCGGCCACGTCCACATAAGCGATTTCCATCGGCTCAAGCTTCCGGCCTCTTTCATCCTCTTTATACAGAACCTCCGGTTTGCTGACAGCGAATTCATATCCTTCCCGGCGCATGTTCTCGATCAGGACGGACAGATGCAGCTCTCCTCTGCCGGAGACCTTGAAGCACTCCGTGGTCTGGGTATCCTCCACACGCAGGCTCACGTCGGTATTGAGTTCCCTGTACAGACGGTCGCGCAGATGTCTCGAAGTGACATATTTCCCGGACTGGCCGGCCATGGGACTGTCATTGACCATGAAATTCATGGCGATGGTCGGCTCGGAAATCTTCTGGAAGGGAATAGCCTCAGGATGATCCCCGCTGCACAGCGTATCCCCGATATGGATCTGCGCAATACCGGAAATGGCTACGATCGCGCCTACAGTCGCCTCGTTTACTTCCTTCTTTTGCAGGCCGTCAAACTCATAGAGCTTGCTGATCTTGACTTTTTCATGTTTATCCGGATCATGATGATTGAGCAGCAGAACCTCCTGCCCGTTGCGGATCGTACCGTTCTCTACTTTGCCGACACCGATACGTCCGACGTATTCATTATAATCGATCGTGCTGATCAGCACCTGGGTATCCGCCTCCGGATCCCCCTCGGGAGCCGGAATATATTTCAGGATTGCCTCAAACAGAGGAGACATGTCTTCCGGAGTATCCTTCAGATCCAGCATCGCGTGCCCGGTCTTGGCAGACGCATAGAGGAACGGGCAGTCCAGCTGCTCGTCGGAATCGCCGAGATCCATAAGGAGTTCAAGCACCTCATCCACGACCTCGTCCGGTCTGGCCTCCGGTCTGTCGATCTTGTTGATGCAGACGATGACATGCAGATCCAGCTCCAGTGCCTTTTTAAGGACAAACTTGGTCTGAGGCATGGCACCCTCAAAGGCGTCCACCAGGAGGATCACGCCATCCACCATCTTCAGCACGCGCTCTACCTCTCCGCCGAAATCCGCATGACCAGGGGTATCCACAATGTTGATCTTGACACCATGATAATGGACCGCTGTATTTTTAGACAGGATCGTGATCCCACGTTCTCTCTCTATATCTCCGGAGTCCATGACACGTTCCTGCACCTCCTGGTTTTCCCGGAATACGCCGCTTTGTCTGAGCAGCTGGTCCACCAGGGTCGTCTTGCCATGGTCTACATGGGCAATGATGGCAACATTACGTACATCTTCGCGTCTGATCTTCATAAGAAAAAATCCTGTATCCTTTCAGTCTTTATAAACTCATAACTGTTCAGTCGCAAGCTTCTTCTCAGTTACGAGGACAGGC
>JAFWDX010000009.1 GCA_017515945.1 Blautia sp.
GCCGAAGATTGAGGCGTCAAGGCGGCGTCGCGGTTTTCGCGTTACCTGAGCGTAACTTGGCGAACGCGCCAACCGCGCATAGGCTCGCTGCAAACATCGAAGGAGATAACGCATGCAGGTCCGGATCTTCATTCCTGCTGTGCAGGATCTCCTTGGAAATCCTGATCTGCTGCTCATATTGCTTATTCGAATTGGAGTGATTGGTATCGATGATGACGGCAGGATTTTTCAGCTTTTTCTGCTGATATTTTTCCCAGAGCAGCCTCAGATCCTCATAATGATAATTGGGGCTGGCCTCACCATGCTTGTTGACGGCCCCGCGCAGCACAGCGTGTGCCAGCTCATTTCCTGTCGTATTCACAGCCCAGCCGCGATAGATAAAGCTGTGCCCGTGCTGTGCGGCCAGGATCGAATTGAGCATAACCGACAGATCGCCGCTGGTCGGATTCTTCATACCTGCCGCGACATCAAAGCCGCTGACGGTCAGCCTGTGCTGCTGATCCTCAACGGATCGGGCACCCACCGCCACATAGGAAAGCAGATCCGAAAGGTAACGGTAATTCTCCGGGTAAAGCATCTCATCGGCGCAGGTGAGACCGGTCGCCTCGACCACATGGATATGCATCTGTCGGATAGCGATAAGCCCTGCAGCCAGATCGGGATCCTTTTCCGGATCGGGCTGATGGAGCAGTCCTTTGTATCCCTCACCTGTGGTCCGGGGTTTGTTCGTATAGACCCTGGGGACGATCAGAACCTTGTCTGCGATCTTTTCCTGCACTTTCGCCAGACGCTCAATATAATCAAGAACCGCGTCCTCATTATCCGCTGAGCACGGACCGATGATGGCCAGGAACCGGTCATCCCTGCCGGTCAGGATATCCCGGATCTGCTGATCCCGATGGGCTTTTATGATACGGATGTTTTCGCTGATGGGATAAAGACTGCGGATTTCGGCCGGAGTGGGCAGCTTCTTGAGAAATTCAAAACTCATTTTCCCGTTTACCCTCCTTTAAAATAACTGAATGAACGTACCTGTTCAGTAAGATTTGACTGACCAGCAATACATACTTGTGATATTAGAACACATGAAAACAGAATTGTCAAATTGAAAACCAGACTCATTGGCCTGCCCCCATTTAACGTAAAGTACTTGACACCAGCCGCCCTCAGTGATACTATACCAACGAAATCCGAGTGATTTACTGGGAAATAGGAGGCGGAGTATCGATGAAACTCTCAACTCGGGCGAGATACGGCCTTCGGGCACTGATCGATCTGGGCGTGTACAGTGAAAATGAGGCTGTATCGATCCAAAGCATCGCTGACAGACAGAATATTTCCGACAGCTATCTCGAACAGCTCATGGCCAGGTTGAAAAAAGCCGGCCTGGTGACCAGCAGCAGAGGTGTGCAGGGCGGGTACCGCCTGAGCCGACCCGCCGGGGAGATCTCCGTCGGAGAAGTGCTGCGGGTGCTGGAGGGAGGTCTGGACGCAGTGGTCTGCCCCGGGACGACAGATCAGACCGAGGGCTGTCAGGAGTCTGACTTCTGCGTGACCAAGCTGGTCTGGAAACGGATCAACGACGGCATCAATGAAGCGGTGGATACGCTGATGCTGGATCAGCTGATCCGGGAGAGCCGGATCGCAGAAGAAAACCGGGGACAGAATAAAACGGACGAGACCAGGAGAGCCTGCACGCCGTAAGGAATGTATGGCTTGATACGACATGAAACGACAAGACCAAAAGAGCCTGCACCTGGCCTCGTAACTGTGAAGGAGCTTGTGCTGAACAGTTACGAAGGGTACGGTCATACAATGCCATATGGAGGATTTTATGAAGAAACTGATCTATCTTGACAACGCAGCTACCACACGTACGGCCCCTGAGGTCGTGGAAGCCATGCTCCCTTACTTCAGCGAGATGTACGGCAACCCGTCCAGCATCTACGACTTCGCCGGCAAGAGCAAAGCCGCCGTCATGACGGCCCGCCAGCAGATCGCGGATGTCATCGGCGCGAAAAAAGAGGAGATCTACTTTACCGCCGGCGGCTCCGAGTCCGACAACTGGGCGCTCAAGGCGACCTTTGAAGCCCTGAAAGCAAAGGGCAATCATATCATCACGACAAAGATCGAGCACCATGCCATCCTGCATACCTGCGAGTATCTCGAAAAAGAGCGCGGGGCAAAGATCACATACCTGGATGTGGATGAAAACGGACTCGTGGATCCGGAGGCCGTCCGCAGAGCCATCACTCCGGAGACGATCCTCATTTCCGTCATGACGGCCAACAACGAGATCGGCACCATTGAGCCGATCGCCAAGATCGGCGCCATCGCCCGGGAGAATGGGATCTATTTCCACACGGACGCGGTTCAGGCCTTTGGTCAGATCCCGATCAATGTGGACGAGATGCACATCGACATGCTCAGCTCCAGCGGTCACAAGCTGAACGGCCCCAAAGGCATCGGCTTCCTTTACATCCGTAAGGGCATTAAGATCCGCTCCTTTGTCCACGGCGGCGCGCAGGAACGCAAGAGAAGAGCGGGCACGGAAAATGTGCCCGGGATCGTCGGCTACGGAGCAGCAGCTGCCCGCGCCGCACAGACCATGGCGGAACGCACCGCCCGCGAATGTGAAGTGCGTGATCATCTGATCGACAGGCTGACCTCTGAAATTCCTCACTCCAGGCTCAATGGCGACCGGACCAGGCGTCTGCCCAACAATGTCAACATCAGCTTCCAGTTCATCGAGGGCGAATCCATGCTCCTGATGCTCGACAGCTTTGGCGTCTGTGCGTCCAGCGGTTCAGCGTGTACCTCCGGATCTCTGGATCCCTCCCATGTGCTGCTGGCCATCGGCCTGCCCCATGAGATCGCCCATGGCTCCCTGCGCCTGACGCTCAGCGAGGAGACGACCATGGAGGACGCGGATTTTGTTGTGGACAGATTAAAGGAGATCGTGGCGAAGCTTCGTTCCATGTCCCCGCTCTATGAAGATTTCATGAGGAAAAACGGATAAGCGATAATCTGACCACGAGGATAAATATGTGGCATTCCCCGTATTCAGATGCTCTGGCATATCAGACACAGTTATATACTCGCGCGGTCAGCTAAATGGAAAGTGTGTCTGGTTTTCCGCGCGATATTTGCAGAGGCTCTGATTACGTGGAATCACAGATGTCTACGTATTAAGATCCTCTGGTAGTAACTGTTCAGTCAGCACCTCGCATTTACTGCGAC
>JAFWDX010000129.1 GCA_017515945.1 Blautia sp.
AAGGAACCTGTCCCCCTGACTCATTCAGGAACCTGTTCCCCTGACTCAAAGCCTGGCCCCCTGACTCAAAGCCTGGCACCCTGACTCATTCCAGCCTGTTGATCACGCCAGAGTAAATTTCAGTCCCAGATAATCTCTCGGGTAGAAGAAGCAGCTCCGTCCTTTTGTCGTCTGCATCCAGCCGGAGGTCTTGACGTTGACTGCGCTGATGGGCATCAGTTTGCAGTGGTAGAGTCTGCCGCTGTAGGTATATGACGTCTCATACGTAAACGTCTTGCTGGCAACGGCCTTTCCGTTATAATATGTGGTCCGTTTCATCTTGGTGGCGCCGAACACGTAAAGCTCGTATCTGTTGGTGTCCAGGTTTCTGCGGATCCTGGTCTTGTTGATGCCTCCGAAGATCAGCGGGATCGCAGTCAGGTTACCCGTGGCCATATCAAAGCGGATCTTTCTGTTTTTTGCAACGGTCCGGAAAGCGACAGGCGTTTTGGACAGCTTGACCAGCTTCAGAACAAACTTGCTGCTCGTACCGTTGCTGGTCACGCTCAGCTTTACACTCCCCTTGCGCACATAGATCCCGACGAGCATGCCTACATTGTTTGATGCGGTCTTTTTAATGTAGGCGCTGGTGGCCGCTCCCCTGAGCGTCTTAGTCACATTGACGGCCAGATACTCCTGGGGCTGGCTCCGGGTGCCCTGGGCATACACTATGTCATAAGATGTGCCTGCTGTCTGAGGCTGCACGACAAATGAATTGGATGTGATACTGTTACCCGAGATGTCCTTGTCTCTCAGGTAGTACATGGATCCCTGCTTCAGCGTTGCGCCTCCCGTAACGGTAGCGGCCTGGACGGCAGCCGGCAGCATAAACAGAGCTGCGACCATCGCGGCGAGGATAAAGACCTGTTTCAAATGAAACCCCTTCTTCATAGTTACCCTCCTTTACGAACCAAAAACATAAAGCTATGTAAAGTTATTGTAACATATCTCTATGTTTTTTCATACCCTTTTCTTTTAATACCGTTCCGGTTTCCCCGGCCGTCCGACGGCTTTTCTGATTCCAGAGCAGCAGATGTATATCCTCCGGCTCCTCTTCCCCTGTCAGATCCCGGATTTCCCGGGTCGTCCTGTCAAACACGTCCCCGCCGTGAAAATATTCTTCATAGAAATCATTTCTCTGCTTTCGCTGATCCAGCTCATCCACATCCTCCTCCCGGATGTAAGCCCCGTTCTCCTCCTGTGGACGATCCTCTTCAGCCTCATCCGCATCCGGTGTCCTGTTAAAAGCAAACTGTACCAGAATGCCCAGAAAAACAAACAGTGCGCAGAAACCCAGTCCATAGGGAACCTCCTCCAGCATCAGCAGACGGGAAAGGCAATACCCTGCAAGTATGCCGCCCAGCAGGGAGCTCAGGATAATGATCACCTGTTTTTCAAAACGGATGGCTGCAGCTCCAAGCCCGGCCCCGATCAGAATGCAGAGGAAGAATGTTGCCGAACTCGTAGGATGGATCAGATAAATACTCAGGATAAACCCCATTGCAAAAGCCAGCGAAAAAATCCCAACGCGATACAGCCAGAAAAAAAGGATCGCCACAATGACTCCCGCACCGACCATGCTGCCGAAGTAAAGGAGTTTTTGATCAGCAAAGCCCAGTTCCAGGATCCGGCTGCAAATGAGATAAGCGCCGCCTGCCCCGGCGGCAAATCCGATCAGCATCATCCAGAACCGCAGCAGGCGAAAACCCAGCAGGCAATTCAACAGGCCGAAAGCCAGCAGCGCAGCCGTGATGATCAGTGCTGCCTGCGGCATCTCTCCTTCCATGGCGCGGAAGCGTTCGACCATTTCCAGGATTCTGTTCAATATCTGCAGCAATCGTTCCATAATCAGCACCTCAGAAAATATAATAAACCGTATTCAGGTTTGAAAGCGCACCATAGTGATACTGGATCTGTGTCAGTCCGTTACAGATCATATAATACTGGATCGCCTCCTCCAGCTGCGGAGTGAGCGGCCAGTCCTTATCCGCCTCCTCAAACACAGTTCTGTCAGTAAATTTATACCGGATCACGGCTGCGCCGTTATCTATTCTCATGTGAAAATAGCTGTTGAGAGAGTCAGGATCATAAGAAGAAAAACAGCCGCCATTCAAAACATAGAAATTCATGTCCGTCATTGTGCATGAGGGCAGGGAGAATGTCTCATCCGGAGTATACAGTGCTCCGTATTCCTGTGGGAACGGGCACAGGTAATCCATCAGGATGGTTTTGTGTTCCTCCAGGGAAGCCGCGTCGCCGGTCAGGAACTCAGGCTGATCCGCATTCGTCACATCCACATAATACCAGCTGTCTCCGATCTGAACCAGATTCCAGGCATGTCCCTCTCCGGAAGCATTCGCCGTTCCTTCCACGTAGATACAATTCACACCCAGCATGTCCAGCATGTACTGCATTGCGCTGGCATATCCCGCGCAGACGGCCTTCCCCTTCCAGAAAACGCCGGCGATACTCTGGTCGTGTTTTGACTCCACATATTCCGTATGATCGATAAGCCAGATATACACCGCGGAAACCTTTTCATATTCTCCGGCATCATCCGGCACCAGATCCATCACTTCTGAACAGGCTTTGGCGATAGCTTTATCGATCCTGGCAGTTTTTTTCGGATCTTTTTCAGTGCCGGAAGAATTCAGATAAGAATAGCCCGGCGCAAACATACAATATTTTTCTCCGTTGTAGAGTGTCTTGTATACCGGGTTGCGGTTCCGGACCCAGTACAGCTCCGGGTGGTCGTTGAGTACGGCATGAAAAACCCGGTCGATCTTTTTATCCTCACCGATCGTCAGGTAAAACTCTTTTTCCCAGGCCCGCAGACTGTCAAGCATTTCCCGGTAAGCCCGCTGCTCGTCTTTGTCAAGCTGATGATAATAATATTCAGGGTGTTCAGGATCCTGCTCTTCATGCGTTTTGCCTCTGAGTATCTTCACCTGAGCAGGTTCGAAAGACAGGATGTTCTGTGCGGTAGCCAGCACGTCCGGCACCGCTGAATCAGGACCATGTATGTATCCGTAACGTGAAAGACCCAGGCCATATCCCAGCATGACGAGCAAAAGCGGGATCAGAACACGAAAAAAAAATTTCTTTTTCATTTTTTCTCTTTTGGACTTTTTCTCAAAAAAAACTTATGTTATACTCGCGCGTATAAAAAATGTGTAACTGTTCAGTCACAAGTTCCTTCACAGTTACGAGGCCAGGCGCAGGCTCCTTTCGTCGCATTAAAAGTGCGCCTGGCCTGGCTGTTGAGCTTTTGTTCCATGCATCTCGCAGTAAATGCGAGATGCTGACTGAACAGTTACAAAACTGTTAAACTTGAAAGGAATGAACCCTGCATGAGCATCAAAATCCCAATAGAAACTTCTGCCCGTCATATCCACCTTTCAGAAAAGGATTTCCGGATCCTCTTTGGAGAAAACGCACAGCTGCATCCGGAAAAGGAGCTCAGCCAGCCGGGCCAGTATCTCTCCAGAGAGCGGCTTACTGTAAGGGGGCCCAAAGGATCTTTTGAAAATATGGCGATCCTGGGACCCCTCCGTTCCGAAACACAGGTGGAGCTGTCCCTGACAGATACCCGCAAAGCCGGCCTGCCCGGGATCATCCGCCAGTCCGGTGATATCGCCGGCACACCCGGCTGCATGCTGTGCGGTCCGATGGGCGAACTCGAAATCAAACGCGGAGTCATTGTTGCCAAACGGCATATCCATATGACGCCGTCGGAAGCCGCCAGACTGCATGTGCACGACAATCAGGAGGTTTTCGTTCTCACAAAAAGCTATGGCCGCGCGCTGATCTACGCGGACGTCGTCGTCCGTGTGAACTGGAATTTCCGGCTGGCCATGCATGTCGACACAGACGAGGCAAATGCCTTTTCCAGCGACAAGGATCCCTATGGCGTCATCGTACAGCTCTTTGACGAAAACTATAATACAGATATGTGGATCGAGGAAGTACTTTCAGGGATCCAGCGTTAAAACACAAAACCTCCATGTGGAATTAACCGCATGGAGGTTTTTTATACTCGCTAAAAATAACCGTAAATGATATCTGTCGCCGCGAGTATAGTTACAGGCTCTCGTATATCAGTTGCTGGTAAATTCAGATTCCACAACAGGTGTCAGCGAAACTGTCGGAGTCGGCGTGGCGGTAAGTGCAGCCGCTCTCTTAGGCTTTGCTTTCACAGCTGATCCGGAAGTAAACTCATCCGCGTCCTCATCCTCTTCCACGACAGGAAGGTCATCTGTATCCTCCAGGGTGCTGAGGATATCAATAAGCTGAATATCTACTTCAGACACATCTGACGCAGCCATGAGATCCGTGTCGGCAGGCTCATCCTCCAGTTCCGGAGCCGATGCGACCTTTTCGGCTGATCCGACAGACTCCATGGGGAGATCTTCATCAATGACATTCACCGCCGAGTTGATCTGTCCTGTTGTATGCCCGTATACCGGATCACCCGAAAGAATATCGTCGAGGGTAACGACCTCTTCCTGAGAAGTAAAGAGCAAGGCCTCCGACTCCGACTCGTCAGAAATCACCGGTTCTTCTGCCTCGTTCTCCATCTCAGACTCGTCAGGTACGACGGGGTCTTCTGTCTCAGACTCACCAGGAATACTCAGCTCTTTTGTTCCAGATTCCGACTCATCGAGTACAACGAGTTCTTCTGTTTCAGGCTTTGTCTCAGGCTCGTCGAATACTACGAGCTCTTCTGTTTCAGGCTCTGTCTCAGGCTCGTCAAATACTACGAGCTCTTCTGTCTCGGACTCCGTCTCCGGCTCGTCAAATACTATGAGCTCTTCTGTTTCAGACTCGTCAGGTACATCAGAGTCTACTGTCTCAGACTCCGTCACAGGCTCGTCAGACACAACGGGGTCTTCTTTCTCAGGCTCGTCAGGCACAACGGAGTCTTCTGTCTCAGGCTCGTCAGACACAACGGAGTCTTCTGTCTCAGGCTCGTCAAGTACAACGAGTCCTTCTCCGGCAGCCTCCTCTGTCCCGGATTTCTCAGGAACCAGGGCATCTTCATCGGCAGGAGCAGCCTCTGATTCGTCAAAGACCACCAGTGCTTCGCTGCCGAAGTCTGCAGCCGCATCATCCTCTTTTTCATCAGAAGGAAGGACGATATCCATGAAATCCTCATTGGCCAGCAGATCTACTGCCGCCTCGGATTCAACGACAATGTCATCCACATTCTCCTCGACAGTCTCTGCTGCCGGTTCCTTTTCCGGATAGAAAAGGGGCTCACGGATATAGCGGAAGCTGGCGCTGTAAGCCTCTCCGACCGTCACGCCGTTCTGGCTGGAGGAGCAGTGAACTGCGATCCAGTCTCCGGCATCCGTTTTGCCGACCAGAATGCCTACATGATTGTCCTGTCCGGCCTCCGGGCCTCTCTGGAAGACCAGGTCACCGGGCTGTGCGTCCGCTTCACTGACAACCTTGGCATGGTACCACTGAGAAGAGGTCCCATCGCCGATGCTGTCCTGCATTCCTTTATCTTTGTATCCGTTGATCACGGCCCAGGTAACAAAACCGCTGCAGTCAAGGCCATAGGCACGTAATGTACCGGTCGTGCTGCTTCCCTCGGCAGTTACAGAATAAACGGAACCCCAGCTGGGATCCTCACCGATCACGGTCGACTTGCCGCCCCAGAAATACCCGACCTTTCCGACCAGGGAATAGGCGGCAGAGATCACATTCACACGTTCCTCAGAGACATTGTCTCCCACGCTCTGGCGTACAAAACCCTTGGCTGCCGTCACGGTCGCGCACAAAAGCTTGCAGTCCGTTTCCGTATACTTTTTGAGGAGTGTGCGGTCTTTTTTGACGATCTGTTTTTCACGAATATAATAGTTTATATGATAGTTGGCGTATGCAGCCTTTTTACCTTTGCCCTTAATCGGATTGAGCATGGCAAAGATCCGGCTCAGGTCCTTTTTTGAAGAACCATCCAATGTGTAGTCCTTGGCGCCGGCCTGGTGCTTTTCATATACATAGACTGCCAGGACATCCTGCCAGTTGCGGGACAGAAGGCCGGGTACATCCCGGTTTTCCTTTTTGACCTTCTTTGAAGTCAGGTACTCCTGCTCGATCTCATCCATGATCTCGGAAAAGTTTTCGGAGAAGGTCAGTCCGTAGGTGTCCTTGAGGTTGTTAAGGTAGAACTCCTTACCGGCATGCAGGTTGGATACCATGCTGGTCGTATAACCGATGATCGGAGTCGGTGTCGGAGTCGAGGTAGGTGTCGGCGTCGGAGATGGAGACGGCGTCACTGTAGGTGTCGGCGTCACTGTAGGCGTCACTGTGAGTGTTACCTCAGGTGTCGGCGTCAGGGTCTGCCCGGGCGTAACTGTCGGACTCAGCTCCGGATCCGGCGTAGGTGAAATCCCATCATCCGGTACTCCGGTGGGAGAAATCCAGGGATCCGCGCCTGGAGTCAGATCAGGGTCAGCTGCCGGCGTCGGAGTCAGTCCATCCTGGATATCTGTCGGTACCGGAGTCACTCCCCCTGTCGGAAATGGCTCATCCGGCGCAGGTGTCAGATTCTCATCCGGCACAGG
>JAFWDX010000130.1 GCA_017515945.1 Blautia sp.
TGACACAAAAAAGCCTTATCCCCACGCTGCGTCAGCGCATAAGTGGGGATAAGGCTTTTATACTCTTTTCTGTTGATCAGTTCCCGTGAGCATCAATGGAAACTGAATAGGAGGCGGTAAACATTTCGCCTTTTTTCAGCATATTTCCATATGCCCGGTCCTGGAGCTCTCCTGAAAAATCATCAGCGTCCGTACGTCCATACCATGGCTCGAGGCAGATAAATGGCGCATGTTTGCCAACGGGAGACCAGATCCCAAGCAGAGGCGCGTCAGTGGTGAGAGTCAGGTATGGCCTGCCATCGGGACCCACCAGAGCTGCTTCATCTGCCTGGCTGTCTTCGAGGATGAGAGCGTCTCCGGCAAAGAGTTCATCGGAGGGGATCAGACACCCATCTGTTGTTTTCAATTCTTTCCAGGAGGGACCGACATTGCCGCCGGTAGTGATCGGGTGGATCCGGATCTGTTCGAGTGGGGTCCCTGCTTTGGTAAGACGGATCCTGCAATCCCCCCAGTCCCCGCCGTCCAATGGGCAGAGGAAGGCCGGGTGGCCGCCGATCGAAAAGTACAGCTCATCTTCCTCTTTATTGCGTACGATCCAGGTCACCTTCAATCCTGCATCGGCAGTCAGTTCATACCGGATCTCCAGCTCAAACCGGAAGGGGTAGCAGCTGAGGGTCTCCTCGTTCTCGTGCAGGACAAAGGAAATTGTACTGTCAGTCCGGGAAGCCAGCGTAAAGACCTGGTCACGGGCAAAGCCGTGCTGTCCCATGGCATATTCTTTCCCGTTGAATCTGTATTTTTTGTCCCTGACCTGACCGACGAACGGAAACAGAACAGGGCTGCGGCGTCCCCAGAAGGCGGGATCTCCGCTCCAGAGATATTCTTTCCCTTCTTTCTGAAGGGACATCAGTTCCGCACCGGCGTCTGAAACTGTGGCTGTAAGTCCGTATCCGGAAATGGTATAAAGCATTATGCGCTCCTTCCTGACAGAGTCTTTGCTGCTGTCCGTAAATATACAGGGATTTAGCATTTACGTATTTTAAGACTTAAACATATCAAGCAGGACACCCAGCTTCCTGCTGACGGTAATGACATATTCGATGCATTCTCTGGCCTCCACAATGGAAACGTCATGGCTGTGTGCCGAGCGGTTGCGGTAGTCATCCCGGATCCTGGCGATCACAGGCATCTGAGCCCGCATTTCCATATATGGGTTTTCGTTGTTTATGAGCAGTCTGTTGCGCGCATAACCGTCGAACTCGTGCCAGACAAGCCGGTTTATGATACGGCCATTGTCGTCCAGACCCATGATGTAACGCAGCTTTCCCAGCGTCACTTTATTCTCTGTGAGCAGCCGGGCGTTGCCGGACTGTTTGCCTTCAGGGTTGTCGAGACATTCATCCGGGAGTTTTTTAATATAGCGTTCTTCACCGTAAATCTCTTTTTCATATTCTACGAATCCGGTGAAGATCCTTCTTTTGAGCTCCAGTTCACAGGCTTTGCTGACCTGTACGCATACACCGGAGAAATCCATCATCCGGTCGTATTGCCTCATAGTGTCATATACGATCAGCGCGGAGATCAGCCAGGTTCTGGACTGCTCACTCAGTTTGCCCCAGGCGGATTTCCCCAGGGAGTTCATCACCATGCGGCTGTATTTCGAGTCGTTTTTGGATACAACGTCTTCGATTTCTTTGGAAAGGTGATCCATACGGTCTTCCGGATCCTTTTTCTCATTCAACAGTTCGCTGACAAAGCTGCGGATCTGCTGCCGGCGCTGCCTGACCGCCGAAATCTCTGTTCGGAGCATGGATTTGAGCGCAGGATTTTCACACAGGATCATGATCCCGTTGCGGCCGGACGACAGAGCGTTGAAGATCCCTTTTTTCTGGCCTTTCTGCATGGTGATCATACCCGTAGCCGGATCAAAGGTGACGGTCGCCGGCAGTGTGACAGGGGCCATTTCCTGTCCGTCTTTAGTGAAAAACTCAACTTTGGAATTTACAAGCATGATCCTGTACAGGTCGGGATCATAATCCTCTCGGCGGATGCTGGCCAGCTGGAGACGGTTTACCAGCCAGCGCATGCCTTTGCCGCCGTCCGCGAAGGAGACATTCTGCTTCAGATGGCTGATATACAGGAGTGTCCTGCGTTCCTCCGCCCGCTGTGTGAGAACCGCGTCCTTTTCAAAACTGCGCAGATCCGGATTGCGGAGCTCATCACACAGGAAAATGCCGACGTTCGCATATTCAAGCTGGTCCAAAGTCCCTCCGTTTTCCTGGTTGATCACGACCAGGTCCGGCTGACCGAGCGGCTTTTCATCACCGTCGAGCATCTGAACGTCTTTTCCTTCATTCATGAGCTTTTCGATCACGCTGGTGATGATATCCTCTATGCCTGTACCGGTGAGGCCTTCAATGATATACCAGGCCCTGCGCCCCCGGCGTACGCTGTTCGTGATCGACGAGATCAGGAAAAGCTGATCTTCATTTCGGTCCACAGCGGGCCTGGAGGCGGAGAGGGTCTCTATGGAGGAGAGCCTGTGCAGGGCGTCTATGCCGCCTTCACCGCCGGCGACAGGCCTGATATAATCCAGCAGCTCATCTGTATCGTTGGCATAAATAACAGGATATTCATCGGTGATCTGGTCGTTGTAATCGGTGATGATGTCCGTGTCGCAGGAATAGATGCAGTCAAAAAGCCATGCGGCGCATTCATATGTGACATTTCCGGCTTCTTCATCCGGTACGCCGCGAAACAGCTGCCTGGCAAAGCTGCGCATGAGCATGGAAGGATGGACGGTCGTCCATCTCTTTTCTCCTTCCTGAAAGCAGACGATGTCGTCTGCCCTGGTAAGCCTGACACTGCTTCCGGCATATAGTCCCACAAGACAGTACCGGAAGCCGCTTTGATCAGAGGACGCAAAAATGAACTTTAAGTGGGTGGCATGGGTGTTTTCCTCCAGGTCGATGCGCACGCCGGACGAGGGAGAGGCCGAGCTCCCCAGCCGTTCCAGATCGTTATACATGAGACTGACGGCGTATTTACAGGCATAGCGCATCTCGCCCGATGCCGTCTTGCCGGCAGCGGATTCATATTCCGCGCAGATAAAGTTTGCCAGCTTTTTTGCTCTGACGTCCCTTTTGAATTGTGATAAGGTATTTTCATATACGATCATAATAACTACCTGAATAGAGTTTGCCTGTAACTGTTCAGTCAGCGCCTCGCATTTAATGCGAGGTGCGTGAGACAAAAGCTGAACAGCAAAAGCCAGGCGCATTTCCAATGCAACGACAGGAGCCTGCGCCTGGCTCGTAACTGTGAAGGGGTTTGTGACTGAACAGTTACGTTTGCAGAAATAATGACTTAATATTTGCCGTTTTCAGACGGAGTCTTCCTGAAAAGTATAGCATGAGAACAAAAAATGGGCAAGATTCAGATAGCCTGGCGGTTTTTCAGTAAATCTTGATTTTTATGGCATAAACATGTATGATAAAAGCATATAATTTTCCGGCCTGAGCCGTCTATAAAACATCTGTTTCAGGAGGTCATGATGGAGAAGAAGACAACAGGAACAAAGAAAAAAGCTGCAGCCAGGGAGACCGTCGAAAAGGAACTCACCGTACAGGCTGACCAGATCGAAGCTGCGGCGGAAGAACCTGTAAAAAAGACCCGCAGAAAGAGCGCTGCCGTTGCGGAAGAGCCTGTAAAGAAAACGCGCAGAAGAACATCTGCGGCCAAAAAAGAAGCTGTAAGCGAAGAAACGCAGGAAGCGCCGAAAAAAACAACGAAAAAATCCGCAAAAAAAGAAACAGAAGATGGAGCGAAAACAGAAACCAAAGAAACAAAGAAAGCTGCCGGCGGCAGGAAAACTGCCGCAAAGAGAACGACTGCCAGAAAGGAGACTGTCGTGAACGAAGATATTCATGAAGAGGTTCATGCTGAGGCTGCTGAGAATGCCGCAGAGGCGTCGCCGGTCACCGAGCCGGAAGTACCGGCCATGCCTCAGCCGAGACGGAGCGTAGCCTTTATCGGCTCAGAGTGCTTCCCGTTTGTCAAGACCGGCGGACTGGGCGATGTCATGTATGCTCTGCCAAAGGCTCTGGTCGGTCAGAACTGTGATGTAAAGGTCATTATCCCCAGATATAAATGCATACCGCAGAAATACCAGGAGAAAATGGTATACCGCGGCGCCTTCCAGATGGATCTGTGTGAGGACGGCCGGAACTTCTATGTCGGTATCATGGAGTATGTGTGGGACGGCGTCGTTTACGATTTTATCGACAACGAGGATTTCTTCGGCTACGGCAATCCCTACACCAACCTGATCGATGACATTCCCAGGTTCTGCTATTTCTCAAAGGCAGCCCTGGCAGCGCTCAACTATATGGACTGGATCCCGGATGTGATCCATTGCCATGACTGGCAGACCGCCCTCGTACCGGTATTCCTGCGCACGATGTTTGAGAGAACGCCGCTGAACCGTTCCAAGACGATGATCACGATCCACAACCTGCGGTTCCAGGGCGTGTACAATATCCCGACCATCCGCTACTGGTCCGGCCTGCCGGAGTATGTCTTTAACAAAGACGCCCTCAAGCAGGAATACACGGAAGCCAATATGTTCAAAGGCGGACTGACTTATGCCAATATGATCACGACGGTCAGCGGTACCTACGCGGGAGAGATCCAGACGCCGTTCTACGGAGAAAAGCTCGACGCGCATCTGCGCTACCATTCCGGCAAGCTCCGCGGCATCATCAACGGCATCGACTGCGAGATGTGGAATCCTGCCACGGACAGTCTGCTCGCCGTTCCCTATGACGCCACGGACGTCATTGAAAAGAAGAGAGCAAACAAAAAGGCTCTGCAGGAAGAGCTGGGACTGACAGTCGACGATCATATGTTCATCATCGGCCTGATCTCCCGCCTGACAGACCAGAAGGGCCTTGATCTGGTGAATGAGATCCTGCCTTCGCTGATCGATGGGAATACACAGGTCGTCGTTCTGGGAACCGGGGATCCGAAATATGAGAATTCCTTCCGCTATTATGAAGGCGCGTACAAGGGCAGCGTCTGCTCTAACATCATGTATGACGAGGGCAGGGCACACAAGATCTATGCCGGCTCCGACGCGCTGCTGGTTCCTTCCCTGTTCGAGCCCTGCGGCCTGACCCAGCTGATCGCCATGCGTTACGGAACCGTGCCGATCGTCCGTGAGACAGGCGGTCTGAAGGATACGGTCCAGCCGTACAATCAGTTTACCGGCGAGGGCAACGGCTTTACATTTGACAGATATGAGACAGGTCTGCTGCTGGATGCCATCAACAGAGCCAAGACGCTCTTCTTTACGGAACGCGCGTATTGGGATGCCATGGTGGAAAGAGATATGGCCAAGGATGTGTCCTGGGAAAATTCAGCCAGACAGTACCGTGATCTCTATCTGGAACTGACACAGGACAGATAACGGGTAAATGGGGTCAGGCCCTCCAAGCATTCTGTGAACAGCGTTCATGGGTGAGTCACGGGGACAGGTTCCTTGACTCGCA
>JAFWDX010000131.1 GCA_017515945.1 Blautia sp.
CCGCTCCGTATCCATTGTCGATATTCACAACGGCAATGTCGTTGGCACAGGAATTAATCATGGTCAGCAAAGCGGAAAGGCCTCCGAAGTTGGCACCATATCCTACAGATGTGGGCACTGCGATCACAGGTCTGGTGACCAGGCCTCCAAGTACACTGGGCAAAGCCCCTTCCATCCCGGCTACTGCCACGACACAGTTCGCCTCACGGATCCGGTCTACCCTGGACATCAGACGGTGAATACCGCTTACGCCCACATCATAGATCCGGTCGACCTTCGTGCCGAAAAACTCTGCAGTCTGGGCCGCCTCTTCCGCCACACGGATATCCGCGGTACCTGCCGTACAGACAGCGACCAGTCCCTCCAGCTGCACAGCCTGTCCGGTCTGTACAGTCATGATCCTGCTGACAGGATCATATCTGATGTCAGGAAACTGCAAACGCAGAAAGTCCACCTGTTCCTGACTGGCTCTGGTGCCCAGCACTCTGCCCTCCGTCTCAAGGAGCTTTTTTACGATCCCGGACAGAAATGCATTTTCCTTTCCGGCGCAAAAGATCACCTCCGGAAAACCGGTCCTTGCCTTTCGTGATGTATCGATTTTTGCGTAATCCATATCGCTGAAGGAGCCCTGAGTAAGCAGGCGGACCGCCTCTCCTTCCTCAAGCTCCCCGGTACTGATCTTGTGTACAATGTCCTTTACATTCATAATTATACAGCTGTTCCTTTATGGCAATTTCTTTTTTTAAACAAAAACTCTGCCGGGCGGCAGAGTCCTCATATAACCGACAACATTTTATCATTTATGTAAATAAAGGTCAAGTTCAGCGTTATACCGGAGGCTCTTAATACGTGGGAATCGTTATTTTTAACGGTATTGGGGTCAGGCCGGAAAGCCAGATATCATCCCGTTTCAGTCAGACCGTGAACAATAACTGGATTTCCATTCATTCGATCCCGCGGCTATACAACAGGTATGGAACAGGACGGCCAGTCCTTACCTCACTTATCGTCTTGACAGTTTCCTGTCCAGAAGGTATATTCGTAATCAAATCTTCCTGAGAAAAGTCCAGATGAAGTATATGGAGGAATTCAGATGAATTATACAGAAAAAGCCAGACTTGTCAAAGAGGCAAGCCTACAGCTGGGCGCCAGCCCGGCAGACCTGCGCAACCGTGCTCTTGAAGCGATCGCTGAAGCGCTGACTGCAGATAAAGAGACGATTTTTACAGCCAACCGTATGGATCTTGAAGCCGGAAAAGATCTTCCGCGTCCGATCCTCGGCCGCCTGAAATTTGATGAACATAAGCTGGACGATGTCGTAAAAGGCATCCGTGGTCTGACAGGCCTGGATGATCCGCTCCGCAGGGTGCTCCTGCAAAGGGAGCTGGACGAAGGCCTCACACTGACCCGGATCACCTGTCCGATCGGCGTCATCGGGGTGATCTTTGAATCCAGGCCCGATGCCCTGGTTCAGATCTCCACCCTCTGTATTAAAAGCGGCAACGGTGCGATCCTCAAAGGCGGCAGTGAAGCCAGGCATACCAACCGGGCGCTCTTTGAAACGATCTATAACGCCGGTATTTCCGCCGGCCTTCCCGCGCATTTTATGGAGCTTGTCGAGGAGCGGGCTGCCATTGATGAACTCATCAAATGCTCCGACTCCATAGATCTGCTCATTCCCAGGGGGTCCAACGCCTTTGTCCGCCACATCATGGATAACTCCGATATCCCGGTCATGGGACACGCCGCCGGGATCTGCCATGTTTATGTGGACAAGGACGCCGACCTGGATATGGCCGTCCGTGTGATCATGGACGCAAAGACCCAGTATGTCGCCGCCTGCAACGCAGCCGAAACGCTCCTGGTCCATGAGGACATCGCGCCTGCACTCCTTGCACGCCTGCCTCAGGGGCCGGACAGCCCGGTCGAGTTTATCACCGCCAGAGGCGAAGAGGATTATGTCGAATATCTTGATTATAAGATGACCGTCAAAACTGTCCGGGACGTAATGGAAGCCATCCGACACATCAATCATTACGGCTCCCATCACACGGACTGCATCCTGACCTCAGACCCGGACACCGCTGCCCTGTTTCAGGATCTGGTGGACAGCGCCGGTGTATACTGGAACGCTTCCACCCGCTTCGCGGACGGGTACCGCTATGGATTCGGTGCCGAGGTCGGAATAAGCACAGGCAAGCTTCCGCCCAGAGGACCTGTCGGACTGGATGGGCTTGTAACGTATAAGTATAAGCTGAAAGGCAATGGACATATCGTCGGGGATTATGCTTCCGGGAAGAAAGAATTCCATTTCCGGGACTTTTAACGAGTCAGGGGGAACGAGTCAGGGGGGACAGGTTTCTCGACTCAGAATGAGTCAGGGGGACAGGTTCCTTGACTCACACGTGTGTGAGTC
>JAFWDX010000132.1 GCA_017515945.1 Blautia sp.
AAAAAAAAGAAGTGGAACCTGTCCCCCGCGTATCTCAAAAATGAGTCAAGGAACCTGTCCCCGTGACTCACCTCAAAACTGATATAAACAACAATAGTAAAATTTATATAAATGTTTACCCACTTGAATGTGTTCTGTGATATATCGCCACATAATTCCTGATCATAATGCATAAAAATTAAATGTTTATATTGTGTAATATGCGGAATTTACCGATAAAACGTAAATCATACTTGAAAATCGACATAAACTGTTTATAATCATGTTTACAAGGATCTGCACAGGAATCCACCTGTCAGTCCTGCAATCTATCACCTTAAAAAGGAGGATGTATCATGAAAACAAGAAAATTCGTCGCAGCTCTTATGACCGCAGCCATGCTGGCCACCAGCCTTGGCGCAGGCGCCGTGATGGCAGAGGAAGCTGAGCTTCTCCCGGGCGGAGACAGCAAGATCATCTACTGCATCACCCCCTCCACCTCCAACCCGTACTTCGGTACCGTTCAGAATATCGCCACCGAGACCGGCGAGGCTCTGGGCTATGAGGTGAAGTGCTTCTCCCATGACGACGACGCTGCCAAACAGCTCGAGCTGTTCGAGGCTGCCGTAGCGGACAAGGCTGCTGCGATCGTATGTGACAATGCAGGCGCGGACGCTTCCATCGAGGCCATTCAGAAGGCCTATGACGCCGGGATCCCCACCTTCCTGGTAGACCGTGAGATCAACCAGACAGGCCTTGCCGCCGCTCAGCTCGTTGCTGATAATGCTCAGGGTGCTGCTGCCATCGCAGAAGCATGGGTAGAGGCCATGGGAGAAGAGGGCAAATACGCCGAGCTCCTCGGCCTTGAGTCCGACACCAACGCCCAGGTCCGTTCCGAGAACTTCCACTCCGTCATCGACGAGTACGAAGGCTTTGAGATGGTAGCTCAGCAGGCCGCCAACTGGGATCAGACCCTCGCTTATGAAAAGACAGAAGCCATCCTTCAGTCCAATCCTGAGATCACCGGCATCATCTGCGGCAATGACACCATGGCCTGCGGTGCTGTTCAGGCTTGCATCGATGCAGGACGCGACGACATCAAGATCATCGGCGTTGATGGCTCCGACGACGCAGCTGCTTACATCAAGTCCGGCGACATGGTCGGTACCGCTCTGCAGCAGATCGCTCTGATCACCAAGACCGCTGTGGAAGAGGCTGATGCATACCTCAATGGCACCGCTCCCGAGGAAGAGAAACAGCTCATCCCCTGCATCGCCATCACAGCCGACAACGTTGACAACCTCAGCGCATTTGTTTACACAGAGGAATAATCTCTCAGGGGTAACATTCACAATATAAGGTGAAACGGGGGAGCCGCTGCAAGATGTGGCAGCGGCTCCCTTCTGCATACTGCAGCCTCCTAAAGCTGCAGAATATACCTGAGGATAACAGTGAAACGACTGCAACTAAGCAGCCGCGAACGGTATAGATTACCGACAACAGTGAAACGACTGCAACTGAGCAGCCGCGAACGGTATAGATTACCGACAACAGTGAAACGACTGCAACTGAGCAGCCGCGAACAGTATAGATTACCGACAACAGTGAAACGACTGCAACTGAGCAGCCGCGAACGATATAGAATATCAGCAGCTGTGAATAGACAGCAACTGAACAGTTGTGAACAGGATCAAACTGACTCAAAGACAGAAATAAGGAGAATTTCCATGAAAAAATACAGGCTTGCTCTGATAGCTGCCCTTGCAGCTCTGGCCGTCAGCGCTTCCGGCTGCAGCTTCGTGACGGTGGTTCCCATCGGCCAGGAGGGGGAGTATACAGGGCAGAAAAAGTTTGACTCCAGTGAGGAGTCCAGCAGTGACTGGGACCAGGTCGTGGATGAGATCACGCAGCAGGCCTCCGACGTAGTGGAAGTATTGAACGCAGGGGGAGCTGTTTCCGAAGCTGCCTCCGTTACCGGAACGGCAAAGATTGCAGCCTACGACGGCGCGAAATCAAAGAAATACCTGGTACTTGAACTGGACGGATACACCGGCGACGCGGCCGTGATGATCCAGATCGGCGGCCCGAATTCCACAACGGCCATCCGTGACGTCCAGACGCTTAAAAATTTTGAAAATTTCACCAACCAGACCGAGTGGTCTCAATACGCGAAAGCCCTGAACAAAGAGTCCGCTTCCAACGTGGCTGAGCCCCTGGCTCTTGACGAGAGCTGCGCAGGCAAGACCGTGACCTTTACAGGCGCGGCGGTGAAATCAGGCACCAGCACGGATATCATCATCACGCCGGTGTCCCTTAACGTTGAATAATACGGGAAGAACAAAAAGGAGGAGGATCAAAAATGTTTGAAGACCCCAATGTTGTTCTCCATTGCGAAAAGATAGATAAGATATACCCCGGCACGAAAGCCCTGGACGGCGTATCCTTTGACCTGCTGAAGGGCAAGGTCAACGTCCTGATCGGAGAGAACGGTGCCGGCAAATCCACCCTGATGAAGATGATCGCCGGTATCGAGCAGCCCTCAGCGGGCAAGATGTATATGGACGGCAAGGAGGTCTATTTTAAGGACACCAACGCCGCCCGGGCCAAAGGCATCGGCATCATTCACCAGGAGCTGTCCCTTTTCCCGAACATGACCGTATATGAGAACATCTTCATCGGGCATGAATTTAAAAAAGGATTATTCCTGGATGACAAAAAACACCAGGAAGGTGCCAGAAAGGTCCTGGCCCGGCTGGAGCATGAGATCCCGCCGGAGACCATGGTAGGCGATCTGCGCGTCGGCCAGCAGCAGATGGTGGAGATCGCCCGCAACCTGATCCAGGATGACCTGCGGGTGCTGATCATGGACGAACCGACTTCCTCCCTCTCTGCGGCGGAGGTCAAGGTCCTTTTCAAGATCATGCGCGAGCTTCTCGCGGATGGCATCTCTATCGTGTACATTTCCCACCGCCTGGAGGAGATCATGGAGATCGGCGATCACGTGACGATCCTGCGGGACGGCAAATACGTGGCGGATGCGGATGTGAAGGACATCGAGCTGAGCTGGATCGTGGAGAATATGGTCGGGAAAAACACCCAGTACCATCGGTTCAAACGCAGCATCGATCTCGCAAAGGCGGAAAAGGTGCTGGAAATGGAAGATATCTGCCTGCCCAAACAGGGCGGCGGCTGGCTCCTGAACCATGTGAGTATGTACCTGAAAAAAGGCGAGGTGCTCGGCATTTATGGCCTGCTCGGCGCAGGACGCAGCGAGCTCTTTGAATGCCTGATGGGCATGCATCCGGAGCACACCGGCAAGATCACCTACCAGGGCAAACCCATGAAGGTAAAACATATCGCCGGTCAGATCCGCAGCGGCCTGGCACTGGTGCCCGAGGACAGACAACGTCAGGGCCTGATCCAGACGCTGGATATATGCAAAAATACCTCGATCGCGTCGATGAAGCGATATCAGTTCGGACCCTTCCTCAGGAGCGGCGCCGAGGAAAAGGCCGTGGACGGCGAGATCAGCCAGCTGCACATCAAGGTGGCGGATAAAAAGCTCCCGATCCTTTCCCTGTCCGGCGGCAATCAGCAAAAGGTCGTCATCGGCAAGGGCCTGCTGACCAATCCCACCGTGCTGCTGATGGATGAACCGTCCAGAGGTATCGACATCGGCGCAAAGACGGAGGTTTTCGAGATCATTCATGAGCTTTCCGAACAGGGACTGTCCATTATTGTCATTTCTTCGGAGCTGAAGGAGATCATGGCCATCGCGGACCGGATCTACGTGCTGTCCAACGGGAAGTGCACCGGTGAGCTGGAGGGCGAAGCGATCAACGAGGACACCCTGGTGCGCACGTCCTACGCTGGTCTGGGTACCGGAGCGGGCGCCGCGGAGGTATGACGGTGCCTGTACAGCTACGGGAAGCACTCCCCGGTGCGTTGCTTGCCGGAATGGCCTTATAACGGTGCCTGTACAGTTACCGGAATCATTCCCCCGGAGCACTGCCTGCCGATATGGCCTTATAACAGTGCCTCTGCAGTTACGGGAAAAATACCAGAGCTCCTGCATATGTGGAATTCCACTCAGGCAGAGTTTTTGCATATAATACCGCGGATTTATGATTTTCAATGATCCCGCGAGTATATCAGGAAGGATTGAATTATGAGAAACAATAAATCGGGCAATCAGCTTCTCATGACGATCCTGAAGGGCCGTACCTTCATCGTGCTGATCCTGCTGGTCATCTTTTTCAGCATCGCAAAGAACAATTTCCTCGCGCCCGCGACGATCACCATGATCGCCAAACACGTGGCCCTGTACGGTATCCTGGGCCTGGGCATGACCTTCGTCATCATCACCGGCGGCATTGACCTGTCCGTCGGCTCCGTAGTCGGCCTGATCGGCATGCTGGCCGGCGGCATGATCCAGGAGGGCATCACCCTCCGCTTTACCGGCAACACCTATTATTTCTCCGTGCCGGTGATCGTGGTTGCGATGCTCATCGTTGG
Organism: Blautia sp.; assembly: GCA_017515945.1. Classification (GTDB taxonomy): domain Bacteria; phylum Bacillota; class Clostridia; order Lachnospirales; family Lachnospiraceae; genus Blautia_A. The sequence goes on from JAFWDX010000132.1 coordinate 4,495, forward strand.
CTGCCTGATCGGCATGATCAACGGCCTGATCGTCACAAAACTTAACGTGGCGCCGTTCATCGCCACACTGGGCACCATGTACATCTGCCGCGGCTTCGCGAACCTGCGCTCCGGCGGCGCGACCTTCTCCAGCATCGGCGGTTTTGAAGGCCTCGGCAATACCGGTTTCAAGACCCTCGGCAGCAACATCGCCAACATCCCCGCCGGCGTGTATATTTTCGCCATCCTGGCCCTGCTTTCAGCTATTCTCCTCAAAAAGATGAGCTTCGGCTGGTACGTGCTGGCCGTCGGCGGCAACGAGCGTTCCGCCCGTCTGTCCGGTATAAAGGCGGACAAGATCAAGATCCTCGTCTACATGATCTCCGGCTTCTGCGCGGCATGGGTCGGCATGATCAATACCGCTCAGCTTTCCGCGGCCCATCCGGCCTCCGGTGACGGCTGGGAAATGAACGCCATTGCGGCCACCGTCCTTGGCGGCACCTCCATGGCCGGCGGCTCCGGCACCATCATCGGCACCATCGTCGGCGCATTCGTCATCGGCGTCATCAACGACGGCATGACCATGTGCGGCGTTTCCGAATTCTGGCAGAAGGTCATCCGCGGCATGGTCATCATCCTCGCCGTCGTCATCGACCAGACCCAGCGTAACCTCCAGGCCAAGATGGCTCTGCAGGCCCGCAACGCAAACTGACACAAGGGGACGGTCCTTTTGTGTGCGAGTGTCGCAAACAGGACAGAAGATTTTACTATATTCGTACGATCAAATAAACAGAATTACTCAGAAGACTGCCATACCGGAATTATTGCAGCACAGAGAACTGCCATACAGGGGATTGCCACACAGAGAACCGTCCCCTGTGTGGTAATGTGGTAATTCAAGAAAGGAGCCAACATGGGCGCACACATCAAACTTGGTTACGCACCGACCCGCAGAAGCATTTTCAGCGCACCCGCTGCTCTGGAGTACAGAAAACTGACAGCCGACCGCCTGCGCGAGCTGGGGATCGACTTCGTGGACATCGACGACATCAACGATGAGGGCCTCCTCTTCGACGACGAAGGCATGATGAAGATTGCCGAAAAATTTAAAAAAGAAAAGGTCGACGGCCTGTTCCTGCCCCATGCCAACTTCGGCACCGAGTATGAATGTGCCCGCCTGGCCAAGGAGCTGAACGTGCCGGTCCTTCTGTGGGGTCCGAGAGACGAGCGCCCGGACAAGAACGGCATGCGTCTGCGCGATTCCCAGTGCGGCCTCTTCGCCACCGGCAAGGTGCTGCGCCGCTTCCGAGTACCCTTCACCTACATGAACAACTGCAACCTCGAGGATCCTGAGTTCGAGCGCGGCATCAAAGATTTCCTGGCCGTATGCAATGTTGTCAAGGTCTTCCGCCACATGCGGATCCTGCAGATCGGACCCCGTCCCTTTGACTTCTGGAGCACGATGTGCAACGAGGGCGAGCTTCTCGAGAAATACAATGTCCAGCTGGCTCCCATTCCGCTGCCCGAGCTGACCGAGGAGATCAACAAATGGAAGGCCGAAAAGAATGAGGTCGCCAAGGTCATCACCTATTGCAAGGAAAACATGACCTGCCAGATCAGCGACGACCTGCTCGAGAACGTGGCCGGCCTGAAGGTCGCCATGAAGAGCCTGGCCGACAAGTACGGCTGCAACGCCATCGCCATCCAGTGCTGGAACGCCCTGCAGGGCGAGATCGGCATCATGCCCTGTGCGGCCAACTCCCTGCTCAATGAGGAAGGCATCCCCGTTGTCTGCGAGACCGATATCCACGGGGCCATCTCCCAGCTGATCACTGAGGCCGCCGCCATGAATGAACGCCGGGCTATGTTTGCGGACTGGACCGTCCGTCATCCCGACAACGACAACGGCGAGCTCCTGCAGCACTGCGGTCCCTGGCCGATCTCTGTTGCCAACGAAAAACCCACCATCTGCGTACCGGTCGCCTTCCCGCAGAACGGCGCCGTCTCCGCCGAAGCCAAGCACGGCCCCATGAGCCTGGTCCGCTTTGACGGCGATGAAGGTGAATATTCGCTGCTCCTGGGCCATGCCAAAGGTATCGACGGCCCCTGGACCAAAGGCACCTACGTCTGGATCGAAGTCGCCAACCTCAAACGCCTCGAGGCAAAGGTCGTGGAAGGACCGTACATCCACCACGTGGTCGCCATCCACGGCGATGTGATCCCGGTGATCTACGAAGCATGTAAATACATCGGCGTGAAGCCGGATCTGTATGACCCGATCGAGGATAAAGTGAAAGCTTATCTGCACGGGGAAGACGTGGTATTTGACGAGGTATAAATGACTGTAACTGTTCAGCCGCAAGCTCTTTCACAGTTATGAGGCCGGGCGCAGGCTCCTCCCGGGGGACGCCTTCGGTGTGTCGGCACTATAAAAGTGCGCCTGGCCTTGACTGTCCAATCTCTTTTTCACGCACCTGCCAAGGCACGCCTGCGGTGTCGCGGTAAATGCGGGATGTTGACTGAACAGCCGCAATTGATTCATATTTTCAGGAGGAAATCATGGAAAATTTAAAGGCACTGGCCTACGCCCTTCGGCAGGATGTCGTCAACATGATCGTCGAAGGGAAAGGCGGACACATCGGCGGGGACATGAGCGTCATGGAGACTCTCGTAGCCCTCTATTTTAAAGAAATGAACATCAGTCCGGCCAACATGGACGACCCCGACAGAGATATGTTCGTCATGAGCAAAGGGCATTCCGTGGAAGCATTGTATGCGGTGCTGGCGGCGAAGGGCTTCTTCCCGATCGAAGAGGTGATCGCGAAGTTTTCCAAATTTGGATCCCCCTATATCGGCCATCCCAACAACAAGCTGCCGGGCATTGAGATGAATTCCGGTTCTCTGGGACATGGCCTGCCGGTCAGCGTCGGCATGGCACTGGCCAAAAAGATGAACAAGCAGGACTCTCGTGTCTATGTGGTCATGGGCGACGGCGAGATCGCCGAGGGCTCCGTATGGGAAGGCGCCATGGCGGCATCCCAGTATGGCCTCGACAATCTGGTGGCTGTGCTGGACCGCAACCGCCTGCAGATCTCCGGCTGCACTGAGGATGTCATGCATCAGGATCCGGTCGAAGCCCGTTTTGAGGCCTTTGGCTGGAATGTATACAGTGTGGACGGCCAGGATATCGATGCCCTTTGCGATGCTTTTGAAAAGGCAAAGACCGTGAAAGGAAAACCGACCCTGGTAGTGGCCAATACGACCAAGGGAGCCGGTTCACCGGTCATGGAGAACAAAGCAGCCTGGCATCATCATGTGCCGAACGCTGAGGAATATGAGCAGATCATGAAGGATCTCAAGGAGAGAGAGGAGGCTGCGCGCCATGAATAAAATCCCGAATCGCCAGGTTATCTGTGAGACATTGATGGAGCATGCGGCCACCGACAAGGACATCGTGGTGCTTTGCAGCGATTCCAGAGGCTCCGCTTCCATGACGCCGTTTTCCAAGGAGTTCCCGGAGCAGTTTGTCGAGACCGGTATCGCCGAACAGGATCTGGTCAGCATTTCCGCCGGCCTGGCAAAATGCGGCAAAAAGCCCTACGCGGCTTCTCCAGCCTGCTTCCTTTCCACCCGCAGCTATGAGCAGTGTAAGATCGACTGCGCGTATTCCAATACAAATGTCAAGCTCATCGGCATCAGCGGCGGCGTCAGCTACGGCGCACTGGGCATGAGCCATCACTCCGCGCAGGATATCGCCGCCATGAGCGCGATCCCCAACATGCGTGTATATCTGCCCAGCGACCGCCTGCAGACGAAATGCCTCGTGGAGGCTCTGCTGGCGGACGAGAAGCCGGCCTACATCCGCACCGGCCGCAACGCCGTGGAGGATGTCTACGAAGAGGGGAATGTACCCTTTGAGATGGACAAGGCGACAGTTGTATGCGAGGGCAGCGACGTGGCCATCATCGCCTGCGGCGAAATGGTGAAGCCGGCAAAGGACGCGGCGGCTCTTCTTAAGGAACAGGGCATCTCCGCCACCGTGCTGGATATGTACTGCGTCAAGCCTCTCGACAGAGATGGCATCATCAAGGCCGCGCAGAACGCGAAAGCCGTCATCACGGTCGAAGAGCATTCCCCCTTCGGCGGCCTGGGCTCCATGGTCGCACAGGTTGTCGGCGCCGAGTGCCCGCGCAAGGTGATCAACCTGGCTCTGCCGGATGCGCCCGTCATCACCGGCACCTCAAAGGAAGTATTTGATTATTACGGACTGAACGCGGAAGGTATTGCAAAAACCGCGGCTGAGGCGATCAAATGAAAAAATATGTGATCAGCATCGATCAGAGCACCCAGGGCACCAAGGCTCTCCTTTTCGAGGAGAACGGCACCCTGGTGTGCCGCACAGACAAGTCCCACCGGCAGCTCATCGACGACAAGGGCTGGGTGGAGCATGATCTGGAGGAGATCTACGCCAACACCATTCAGGTGGTCAAGGATCTGGTGGAAAAGGCCGGGATCGATAAGTCCCAGCTGGCCGTGCTCGGTATCAGCAACCAGCGCGAGACAGCCGCCTGCTGGAATAAAAAGACCGGCAAGCCGGTATACAACGCCATCGTTTGGCAGTGCGCCCACGGCGCCGCCATCGCCGAGGAGATCGAAGCCGCCGGCAAGGCGGAGCTGGTCCGCGCCCATACGGGACTGCAGCTTTCACCGTATTTTTCCGCCGCAAAG
>JAFWDX010000133.1 GCA_017515945.1 Blautia sp.
GGATGCTCCTCGTTTTTCAAGTCATTACAGTAACTGTTCAGTCACAAGTTCCTTTACAGTTACGAGGCCAGGCGCAGGCTCCTTTCGTCGCATTGGAAGTGCGCCTCCCAAGGGACGCCTTCGGTGTGGCCTTGGCTGTTCAACTTTATTCTCACGCACCTCGCAGAAAATGCGAGGCGCTGACTGAACAGTTACAGATCATTTTGGTCCTGACCGGCCGCATAAAAGTGGTTCAGCACCCTTGCGATCCCTTCCGGCCAGAAAGCCCGGAACATCTCCAGATCCTCCTGTGAGCGGTTCCGATGCGCACCGATCACCCGGGTCGTAGCGGACTCCCTGTGTATGCGGTGCCCCATCAGGGCTTTGGGGATATAGCAGAAGCTCCCCGTCAGGCGCGAGAGCCTCTCCCAGGCCTGCCAGTCCAGGTCTGCCTGAAAATGCGGCTGAAAGATCTTCTCCGGCAGCGCCTCTTTTACATACGTCACCGACGGACAGCAGACAGGACTGCCAAGGGAAAGGATCCTGCGTCTCACAAAACGGCTCTCCGCAAGAGATGCCCGCCTGAGCGGCAGCAGCATCCACTCCTTTATCCGCAGATTCCTGTTTCCGTCCGCGTACACCCGCCTGTCCCCGCGCAGCTCAAAATAATCCGTGAAGGCGATCAGCGGCTTTCTTTCCGTGCGGATCCTGGCCAGCGTTTCCTCCAGGAACAAAGGCTCATAGATATCGTCCTGATGAGCCAGTGTCACCAGAGGGGTGTCGGACATTTCATAGGCAAAATTCCAGTCCGGAGCCATCCCTGATTCGCCATGCCGGATATACAGCTGCAGTCCATTCTCCTCCGACAGCTTTTCGATCATCTTATTCGGAGTTGATGTGCACAGGATGATCCGGCTGCGAACCGTCTGCCGCATCAATGAGCGGATGCACTCCGCAAGGTATCTGCTTTCTCCGCAGGCACAGACGGCAAAGGTATGATCCTTCCATGTATATTCCATGATCACTCTCCTGTTCCACATTATACCAAAGCGTCCCGGCCTTGGCTGTTCGACTTTTTTCTCACGCACCTCGCAGTAAATGCGAGGTGCTGACCGAACAGTTACCAAAGCTTTTTAATGCGTGAAGCTCCACATATGTATACTCGCTGCCGTTTCCCCATCTCACGGAAGTCTATCAAATATGATCTGACACTGGGCATAGGCCAGCATCCAGACATTGATGACAAAGGTCACAAAGACCAGGCTCCTGCGGAAGCTTTGCCCCACCCGGATCCGTCCGTCCCTGATCACGAAAGCCAGCAGGGGAAGCAGCGGCAGGAAATAACGGCCCTGCACGCCCTGTACCGTCTCCGAGGACAGGGGCGTCCAGCTCAGCGCCATCGCCAGGACCACGCTGCCGACACACCCGGCGCAGAGCAGGAGGCCGAAGAGCTTCTGCCCTGTCGTGAATTTTGGTATTCGTACCTGTTCAGCCACAGGTTCCTGTAACTGTTCAGTCACAAGCTCCTTCACAGTTACAAGTTCCTTCATACTTGTTGCCGGCTTTCCTTCCTCATCCATATAAACCGTTGCGAGGAACCCCAGGAAGCTGACCACGAGCAGGACCAGCGGCAGATCGATCTCATACCGGCCCAGCCGGCTCCCGAGCATGCTGAAAAAGAATTCATCCACCTGCCGTATCAGGGTACTGCCACACAGAAAGAAAAAATCCACAGGAGCTTTAAGGATATGCATGAGCGTATATCCCTCCTCACCGCTCCAGGAGACGATATGACCACCGGCATTCTGAGACAGAATGCGCTGCACCTCCGTGGAAGTGGAGAGCCAGCGGATCACTCCGCCCGTCAGCATCAGGGAGAAAGCCCCTGCCGCCATGGGCATCATGCGTCTGGCCAGGCGCGCGGTCTTCTTCTCTCCGAGTCCCTTCCCCGGTATCAGAAATACCAGCAGCAGAAGTGGACAGTATACGGTCTTGGCCGGAGCCATCAGAGCCGCGTAAATGACACATTCCGTCAGTTCCCTTCCCGAAACCGTGCCATTTTGCGCCATCGAAGCGATCCGGAGCACCTGAAAAACAAAGAGCTGCACACAGCAGAAGGTCGCGGCATCATACGAGCACGAAGCCATGAGGTGCAGCATCATGGGCATGCCCATCACGCTGAACAGCACGGCCTCCTTTGCGGCATGTTTTTTCATGAGATATGAAAGCACGCCCAGGCAGAATATGATATTAACGAGCCGGCTCATATAAAATGTGCCGATCCCACTGAGATTGCACAGCCGGGCGAGTATGATCCCGCATGCCGACGGCAGATAGCAAAGGACCGCATTCGTCGCAAACGGAGCCTCTGCCACAACATAACCGGCGCTCCGCCGGAACGGATGCAGCATGGCAAGCACATCCAGATGGAGCCTGAGCCTGCCGCCCAGATGCGGCGCAAACAGGACCTCATAGTCCTCTGCGCGCAGGATGATCCGCCTCTCTCCCAGGCCCGTTCCCTTGCCCAGGAACAGATTGGCGATACGATAGGCGGAGAAATAATGTGTCCGCTCATCCGGAGACATCATGGGCAGATATATGAACATATAAGCCGTCGCCAGCGCAAACAGGGTGAGCAGATAAACCCTCTGCCACCGGATCTGCGCCTCGTCGGTCAGCAATACATATTTGCGGAAAAGCAGAGCGAAAAGGAGCAGCCCTGCCAGCAGGGCGGGATATACGATGAAACACGAGACCCTCCAGCCTAGCTTCGGCCTCTGCCGGACGATGCTGGCCCACATGAACAGGACCGGCAGACAGCACAGCAGAACCGTCAGGAAATAACGCAGTCCCGCGTTTGGCCGAATCACCGCAGCCGGTTGAACGGCAGTGCCCGGTTCTCCGACAATATTCGGCTGTCCCACGTCGGTCAATCCTCCGTCCGTATCCGAGTGTCCTGCGGCGTCCTGTCCTCCGACAGTGTCCGGTTGTTCCTCTATGACTGCGTCGGCCGACCGCAGTATCTCCTCCGAAGCCGTCCGGATCCTGTCATCCGGGGTATCTTCCAGACTGGCGCGCCTCCGCCCAATGCAGACACCCGCAATTCTGCCGGAAATCGTCTGCGGATCCCGTCTGAAAAAATACACGAGCTCCGCCATCATGACCACGAGCATGAAAAGCACCGCCGCCAGGCGCGGATCCCTGTGCGTCTTCACATCATAAAGTCCATAAAGGCGGTCAGCGGAAATCAGCATATCCTTCAGCTCATACTCCGACTCAATATCCAGTCGGAGCAGCCCCGGCGGATTCGGAGCATCCTCCGGCAGTTCGGCAAAGAAGCCATCCCCTCCTGCCGGAATCGTTCCTTTGATCTCCGTATCAGCAGAAAAATCGCCGTTCTTAAGATAAAACAGGCTATACGCCGTCTCCGACTCAAACGCCTTGCCAAACAGAAACTGAATGGATCTCACCGGATCCGTGAAACCGTCCGGAAACGAGATCCGCAGCTGAGGATCCTCTTTCCCCGGGATAAAGCGCCAGCCATCCAGCTTCGCGTTTTCCGCCGTCAGACCCACTTCGCCGAGGACCGGCCTGCTGCCTGCAGGCATGTCCAATTCCTCCGGCACATAACTGCGCAGCGTCTTTGGCATGAAAAAAGCTGCACCGGCAACAACAGCCAGCACAAAAAGAACAGACAGGATCAGAATCGCCACCTGATCTCTCAGAAAATTATGTTTAGGCTTCAATGTCATCTTTATCACCATCGGCCTGCCCGTAAAAACTATCCGCAGGCTTACGCAAAATAAAGCTGTTCATCAGAACAGCGAGGCTTACCTTAACCATATAATACATGGATTTACCCAGATCGATCGAAGACTTGCCTGTCATGCGCTCCCGCATCACCACCGGATACTCCGCCACCTTTCCTCCGCAGCGGACGACCCTGGGAATGGAATCCGTCTCGGGAAAATCATCGGAATAATCCGCTGCAAACAGCCGTATGAACCGCCTGTTCACGATCCGAAACCCACTTGTCACATCATGAATATGCACCCCGCAGGAGAGATAAACCAGCCCCGAAAGGAACCTGATCCCCGCCCTGCGCATGAGACTGGACTGAAAACCCTGGTACTCCAGAAAACGGGAACCGATCCCCATGTCGATCCCATTATCCTGCATCCACGCGATCATTTCCATGATGTAAGCAGGATCATGCTGCCCGTCCCCATCGATCTGAACCGCATACTCATATCCTGCCCTTTCGGCGTACTTATACCCGCTCTGCACCGCGCCGCCGATTCCCAGATTCAGGCAGTGATCCAGATGCATCTGCCCCAGACGTTCAAGCACTCTGCCCGTTCCGTCTCCGGAGCCATCGTTGACGACCAGGATGTCCGTCCCCGGTGCCTTTTCCCGGATTTCACCGATCGTTTCCGCAATGCCGGCCGCCTCATTATATGCCGGCACGATCACCAGTATTTTCGTCATTTCCTTCATCGGCTTTTATCCTTATACGCCTCGCGAGCAACAATGTCATCGTCATTTTCTTCACTGGCTTTTATCCTTCTCTCCAATTCACAGATCCGTTTCTCCATCAGCGCCGCCTCCTGCACCAGCGTACGGATCCGGGCATGCTGCCGGGAAACAGACGCAGACAGAGAAAGGCACGTCAGCATGAGATAAACGATCATGATCAGAAAAACCAGGTTCGACGGGATTTCGATCCCTGCAACATGCGCCAGGACAGTCAACAGCTCCGGAAACAAAGCCATGGCCAGAATCAACGCGCTCAAAACAAACCAGCGGATCGAGTGATAAAGATCCAGCTGTTTTTTACGAATGTAGTACAGGGTATAACCGAAAAAGATCGCTGCACCGGCCAGCAGCAGGAGTCGCAGATGAATGTTCATAAAATAAAGCCTCCTTATACTCGCGGTGGCATTTTGACTGCAATGAGTTTATCACACACAGCATGGTTTGTCCATGCGGTATACTAATGAGTCACGGGGACAGGTTCCTTGACTCATTTGCAGCCATGCCGTGAACCAATGTCATTTAGTTAAGTCGTAACGATCCTCAAGAAGCATTGATACTCAATCTTCACAGAGGGCACTGCGAGCTTAACTAAATGACATTGGTCGTGAACAGTAACTTTGTACTCACGCGATTAAAAAAATGGAAAGTGTACCTGTTCTTCCGCGCGGTATATGTATAACTCACCTACATTCATATAGCCAACCTCACCCACCTATGATAAAATAAAAAAACACAAACACCCATCACAACGGAGGAATTCATCATGTCCGCATACGACAGCAAATACCGGATCGACACGCCTGAAAACCGGCAGTTCATGGAGGACGCGCGCAACAGCCTCCTCTCCTTTGGTGTAAAATTCCCCTCTCCCGAGGGAAGCTCCTGGTACCTCGGAGATGACGGA
>JAFWDX010000134.1 GCA_017515945.1 Blautia sp.
AAGGAGCTTGTGACTGAACAGTTACGATGATAAGTAACAGGTAAGAGGTTCGCCATGTTGGATAAATTAAAAGAATTATTACTTTTGATCGGCGATTTTTTATCGTATATCCTCACTGTATTGAAAACAGATCGTGAAAAAAGGCGCAATGTGATCCGGATCGGGGTCGCAGTGATCCTGGTGGTCGTGCTGGCCTGGTTCTTTTCCACATGGACTCCGCCGTCCAAGAGGGAGCTTGACCCTGAGAGTATGCAGGTGATCCGTCTGACCATATCACCTTCGCCCACACCGACGCCTGTTCCGGTTCAGGAGCAGAATGCGGCAGCTTCTTCCTCCGGAGGCATCACCATGATCAATGAGTACCTGCTTCGGAAAAACGCCGGTGGCGTACAGCAGACGGATGCTGCTACTGCGGACGGCGGAGACGTTCAGGAGGGTGAGGAGGCCGGTCAGTCCTCAGATGAAGGAATCCAGGAGTGATGGAGGTTTACATCCACATTCCCTTTTGTGTACGAAAGTGCACATATTGTGATTTCCTGTCGGGACCGTCTGACCATGAGACGATCCGCGCATATATCAAAACCCTGCTGAGAGAGATCCGGACGGCACCGGAGCTCAGGAACGAACCGGTCTCCTCGGTTTATATCGGAGGCGGTACGCCGACGATCCTGGAGGGGGAGGATCTCGCTCTGATCCTGGCTGCGGTCAGGGAGACCGCACAGTTGGATAAAGGTGCGGAGATATCCGTCGAGGCGAATCCTGGGACCCTCACACGGCAAAAGCTGGCTGTGCTCAGACAGGCGGGTTTCAACCGGCTGAGCATCGGTCTGCAGTCCCCGGACAGGGAGGAGCTCAGGCTCCTGGGCAGGATCCATTCCTGGGAGGATTTTCTCGCCGGTTTTTACATGGCAAGAGAGGAAGGGTTCGCCAATATCAATGTGGACCTGATGAGCGCGCTGCCGGGACAGACAAGGGAGAAGTGGATCCGCAATCTGCGTCAGACCGCAGCTCTTTCACCGGAACATATATCGGCGTATACCCTGATCCTGGAGGAAGGGACCCCTCTGGCTGAAAGCAATCCGGTCATGCCGGATGAGGACACCCAGGCGGATATTTACATGGACACGGCCCCGATCCTTGCAGAATACGGCTATGAATGGTATGAAATATCGAATTATGCCCTGCCCGGACGAGCCTGTGATCACAATATCGGATACTGGCGCCGCCGGGATTATTTGGGAATCGGCCTTGGCGCGGCATCAAAGATCCGTCACTGCCGCTTTTCAAACACTTCCGTTCTTGATACTTATCTGACCTGGCAGGGTGAAACTGCGGAACTTCATACGGATGTGACCGTGCTTACCAGGGAAGAAGAAATGGCGGAATACTGGTTTCTCGGTCTGCGCATGAGGGCAGGCGTTGCTTTAAGCGGATTTGAGGCGGCTTTTGGGGTCGGAGCCTGGGATGTATATGGTCCCGTTCTCGAAAAACACCTGTCCGACGGCCTGCTGGTGTGTGAAGGGGATATCGTCAGGCTTTCCCGGCGTGGCATCCCGATCTGCAACTATGTCATGTCGGACTTTGTTTGAACAGCGGTAACTGTGAAGGAGCTTGTGACTGAACAGTTACTTAATATTATATTTGAAAAGGAATATATCGCAGCTTATGCAGGAATTGCAGAACAAAAAGCCATTTATCCGCATTCGC
>JAFWDX010000135.1 GCA_017515945.1 Blautia sp.
CACGTATTAAGACCCTCTAGGAACTCCAGGCATTCAGAGGCTCTGCATATACAGCTGTGACAGCATTTGATGGAGGGTGATATTGGTAAAAATGCAGGACAGATCAGAAGGCTGTACCGGATTGTGCCCTTGTGATGAAGAGTGTCCGATCGGTCATGCCCTTGAGATGGTCGGCGGAAAGTGGAAGCTGAGGATCATCTGTTCTTTATATGTCGATGGTACTCAGCGGTATAACGATCTGGTGAAGAAGACCCGGGGCATCACCAATGCGATGCTGTCTGCTTCTCTTAAGGCACTGGAGGCAGATGGTCTCGTCACGAGGCGGCAGTATGAGGAAATACCGCCGCGGGTCGAGTATGCGCTGACGGACTATGGGAAAGAACTCTGGCCAATCGTGCACCGGCTCGGGCATTGGGCCAGGGGAGAGGCGTTTGACGGTGATGAAGAAACTGTAAAGGCTTTAAATATGTAGAAACAAAGCATTCCACGTATTAAGACTCTTTAGTCTTATTTTATTTTAAAAAGGAGATTTTACTTATGAGCACAGGAACAATCATTCTCATTGTAGTCTGCATCCTCGTTGTATGCTGCTGTTTTACACACAGACGTGTGATCAAAGCCCTGCTCGGCAAGGGACCCATGCCCAAGGCGCCGCAGTGGCATTTCTGGGTAAAGAAGGAGAACAGGAGAAGCTGAGTAAAGATGGATCGGGTTTTATGTTTGATGATCCGTATCCTGGTGTTTTTTTCCCGCTTTTCAAAGTATCTGGCCAGGCTGGGGATCGGTTCCTATGAGGAACGCAGTCCTGAGAAAAAGCTGAAGATCCTTCTGGCCGGATACAATGGCGCGCGCAACACGGGCTCTGATGTCCGTGTGGTTGCGATCGCGAGACAGCTGAAGGAAGTGTTCGGCGCAGACCGTATTCAGATCACGGTCATGACGCTGGATCCCGGGACGCTGGAGGGCTATTTTGACGCGGATGTTACGCTCCTGCCCTTCAGCTCTTTTTATCCTCTGCACCTTTATCGGGCATGCTGCACGCATCACGCAGCGATCTTATGTGAAGGCTCGACGCTTAAGAGCACTTTTGCCAATGCACTGACATTATTTATGTGTGAGGCGGCAGGCATAATGGGCGCTCAAAAGAAGCCATGTATCGCATACGGCTCTGAGATCGGCATGATGGAGCCATTTCTGGAGAGGGCTGCCCGGCGTCTTTGCAGGGACACCTACTTTATCACGAGGACGGATGAGTCGCTCACAGCCCTGCAGAAGCTTGGCCTGAAGGGGCATGCAGGAACAGATACAGCCTGGCTGTATGACGGAGCGATTCCGGCGGAGGAGGCTGACCGTCTATTGAAGGCTCAGGGCTGGGATGGGCAGAAGCCGCTCCTGGGTATTGCGGTGATCAATCCGTTCTGCTGGCCTGTGCGAGCCTCGCTGTGGAAGTGGCTGAAGGGACAGTTCACTGGGAATCTGTCCGGACAGTACGATAAATGGTACTTTTTCAGCGATTCTCCAGAACGCCGTCAGGCGCAGGAAATGTATCTGAGCGGAATGGCTGCGGGTGTCAACGCTTTTCTGGAAGGGCATGCTTATTTTCCGGTGCTGATCGGTATGGAACGGCTGGATGAAAAGCCTTGCCGGGACATGCGGGAAAGGCTTGCGGGCCCATGCGCGATGTTCCTTTCCGGCGACTGTGAAGCGTCGGTCATGACCGGGATCCTGCGCAGGCTGTCCGAACTGGTGACGTCGCGTTATCACGCGGCAGTGCTGAGCATGGCAGGCGCCTGTCCGGTGGTGGCTGTTTCCATGGATGAACGGCTGGACAATATCATGACGGAGCTTTCCTTTGAGAATGCAGAGCTGCTGCATGTATGGGACCGGGATCTGGGAACTGCGCTGTGCGGTGCCCTGGAGGGGGCTGCGGCACATGCGGAGGAGATTCGCCGGCATATCCGGCTTCAGACGGAGAGATACAGGGAGAAGCTTGACGGAATGGGCCTGTTTATAAAAGATTATATGTAACCGTGAAGGAGGACGGGATTGTGACGGATACGATACTGCTGACCGGCGCGACCGGATTTCTGGGAACTGAACTGGCGGCCCGGCTGATCCGGATGCCGCGGGTGAGGATTTATGCGCTGGTCCGGGCGGGGGGATTTCAGGAGGCCTGTCATCGCCTCAGGGAGGCCTGGCAGCATGACGATGAGCTGTACGCGGCTGTCGGCGGGCAGGTATGTCCTGTGCCGGGGGATTTTACCCTGCCGGGCCTGGGGATGGATCCGGCTCGTGCGCAGGAGCTGTGTGAAGAGGTCACGCTGGTGATCCATGCAGGCGCAGAGGTGGGCTTTCAGAAAAGCAGGGAAGATCTCGAACGGACCAATACTGAGGGCACCCGACAGATGCTGCTCTTTGCCTCCGGGATCAGCAGGCTGAGGCGTTTTATCTATATTTCCACCGCATATGTGGCGGGGCAGAAGAAAGGGACTGTGACAGAAGCGGAGCCTGCTGCGCGGGCCTTTTCCAGTTATTATGAGCAAAGCAAGGCAGAGGCGGAGTCGCTGGTCCGCACATCCGGTCTGCCTTTTTCTGTCTGCAGGCCCGGCATGATCGTTGGAGATTCACAGACAGGCTGGATCAGAAATTTTAATACAGTTTATTATATCCTCAGGCTCATGCTGATGGGGCAGATGCGCCTGTTCCCGGTCAGCGCCGGGACTTTGCTGAATATCGTGCCCGGCGATTATGTGGCGGACGCGGTGATCAGGACAGCCTGCAGCGACGAAGCCGAGGGAAAGACCTTTCATCTGACCTGTCCGTCGGATGCGGCTCCTTCGGCCGGTGAGCTGGCGGAGTATGTCAGGCTGTGGGCAATGAAGGAGCTGGGAGCGTCGCTGCCGGCACCTCTTTTTGTGCCGCTGCCTTTTCTGAAGCAGGCCGGCCTGCTCCATAATGCAAAGGGGAAGGGCAGGAAAAAGAGCTTCTGGTCCAATCTGATGACGCTGATGCCCTATTTTTTCGGGGCACAGGTGTTTGACAGGACGAACACAGACAGGGTCTGCGGTCCGTATGAGCCGGACTGGCACGGGTATATCGACCGGCTTCTGGCTTTTGCCTGCCGGAAAAACTTCATGCGTCAGACGGGCCGGACTGTGTTTGAACAGGCGATGGTACGCCGGGAGAGCGGTCGGTATCCGATCTGTTACTACGACATTCGCACGGACGGGATCGTGCAGACTGACGGACCTGAGGTCAATCGGCGGATCCGGCAGGCACTGGCCGCTTTGCGGGCATGGGGTGTGAAAAAGGGGGACCGGATCGCGCTCACAGGTATCAATTCGACGGCGTATCTGGTCCTGGAGCAGGCCATCGGTCTGAGCGGAGCGGTCAGCGTTCCGATATATTATACGACTCCGGCGCAGGAGGCATCGCTCCTGCTCGAACGAAGTGGGGCGAAGTGGTTCTTTATCGGAGACAGGCATATGATGGAGCAGCTGCAGGCTCTGCGGACCGGCGCCCGGATCGTTGCTTTTTCTGCCGGGGAGGCGCTCGCCGGAGAGAGAGTCATGCGATGGGAGGAATTCCTGAACAAGGCGGAGAATTTACAGGATCCGGAAAAGGCTGTTACGCAGGCCCTGGCGGAGCCTGAGCCGGATGAACTGGCTACGATCCGGTATACCTCCGGTACGACCGGTGAACCGAAGGGCGTCATGTTCAGCTTCGGACAGCTGGCCTGGATGGGCGAGGTGCTGACGAATCTGCTGACGTGGAAGGAACGCAATCGCAGCATGTGTTACCTGTCCTTTCTGCCGCTGAGCCATGTGGTCGAGGGAATCCTGGCATCCTATGCACCTTATTATGTGCGGTGCCGGGTGGATTACTATTATCTGAATGATTTCGGCGCGCTGACGAATGCCCTGCCGAAGGTGCGGCCGACGGTCTTTTTTTCCGTGCCGCGCTTTTATGAAAAGCTGTGGAGTCAGGTGACGGCCAATCGTCTCGGCCGGACCTGGCTGGTGATGAAGGACGGGCCGGCCAGGGCGGCGCTGGGAGCTGTGCTGAAAAAGGCTGTTCTGAAAAAAGCCGGTCTGGACCGGTGCAGTCAGCTGATCGTCGGCTCGGCACCGGTCAGCGAAGCACTGTTGCTGCAGTTCAGGGCGCTGGGCATCGAGATTTACAATGCCTACGGTCAGACCGAGGCGCCGCTGATCACGATCAACCGTCTGGGGGACAACGTGATTCCGACCATCGGGACGCCGCTGCCGGATACAGAGGTGACGGCGGAGGCCGATGGGGAGCTGATCGTTAAGGGCCCGCAGGCCGCGCTGGGATATTATGGGCTTGAAACGGATACGATCCGGGATGGTGTACTGCGGACCGGAGATCTGGGTATCGTCCATGATAACGGACACATCACGTTGCATGGGCGGAAAAAGGATATGATCGTCACTGCTTACGGGAAGAACATCAGCATTCCCAAGCTGGAGGAAAGGCTGAAGGATATTCCCGGAGTTTCCGAAGCTGTCCTGATCGGAGAGAATCGGCCCTATTGTACGGCTCTTTTGTGGCTGGAATCGGAGGTGCCGGATCTGGAAAGCCGGATCGCGCAGATGAATGAAAAACTGTCTCATCCTGAGCAGATCCGGAGATATCGCGTTATCGACCGGCCGTTGAGCATTCAGGCAGAGGAGCTGACGCCGAATCTGAAGGTCAGGCGTGCCAATGTGCAGGCGCATCTGGCGGAAGAGATCGAGGAGATGTATCGGTAAACCTGTTGCTGCGCGCGGTGGCGCGCCGTCAGTGGCGTGGAAGAGTCTGGAGATACCGAAACTTGCTGCTGCGCGCAGATACGTTGCATATGCGGGGCGGGAGCCGGTTCCGGATCAGATGCGTACAGATGGGGATATGTATTTAGATTGAAGGTAACTGTTCAGCCAGCACCTCGCATTTACTGCGACACCGCAGGCGTGCCTTGGCAGGTGCGTGAGACAAAAGATGAACGGCCAAGGCCACACCGAAGGCGTCCCTTGGGAGGCACACTTTCAATGCGA
>JAFWDX010000136.1 GCA_017515945.1 Blautia sp.
ATTCTATGGCATGGCGGATCGCCCGCTCCACCCTGCCCGTGGTCGTGGAATACTCCTCAGCGACTTTAGGGTAGAGTTTTTTTGACGCGGAGGTCAGCAGTGACGGGCTCTCCATGGAAAACAGGATGGCATCTCTGAGATACTGATACCCCCTCACATGCGCAGGTACGCCGATCTCCTGCAGGATGGAGGTCACATCGATCTGCGGGTTTCCGGTGAAATAGTGTCTCGGCCTTTCCGCCGCCATCATCACTACCTGACTGGAGCCGCGCAGGAACGGATAGGTCGTTTTAACGGTAAAATCTCCCTTGGACAGTCTTCGCACCTTTCCCATGACCGTCTCAGGCGCCACGGGTTTGCGTATATAATACCTGGCTCCCAGTTCAAAGGCCTCCTGTGCGATCTCCTCTCTCCCCACAGCTGAAACCACGATAAAATCCGTTGTATGCCGGGAACCCTCTTCGTACTGGATCCTGTCCATGACCGTCAGGCCGTCCATCCTGGGCATGATGATATCAAGAATGACGATGTCCGGCTTTTTTTCCCTGATGAGCCGCAGACCGTCTTCTCCATTATACGCGACGCCTGCCAGCTGGTATTCCGGATCCTCTGTAACTTTTTCCTTAAGCGCGTCGACGAAGCTTTCATTGTCATCGACGATCGCAAGACTGATCGTTTCCATCGGGCTGGTTCTCTCCCTCCTCCAAATGCATTTTGCGGCTGTTCAGTCACAATTTCCTTTACAGTTATCTTATTGGTCCAGCGCTGATAATGACCATTCGTAACTGTTCAGTCACAAGCTCCTTCACAGTTACGACCTTTCTTATTATATCGACATTGCTCGGTATAATTCAAGTCATATTTTCAGAATTTATCAACTTTCGTTCGATAATTTTCGAGGAATTTCGAGAAAATTCGAGTTGTTTCGAGATGCTTCGAGGTTTTTCGATACTGTTCACGGTCTGACTGAAACGGGATAAGATCTGGCTTTCCGGCAGGAAAATGGGGTCAGGCCCTCCAAACATTCTGTGAATGTTTGGAGGGCTTGACCCCATCAGACTTATCAAAGCGCATCTTTCTTCTCAGACGCCAGTCTTTTCATCTCCCTGGCATTTTCCAGCACAGCCTCCGTCACTTCTGAGCCGGAGAGAAGCCTGGCCAGTTCTGTCACGGAAGCATCCTCATCAAGGGGACGGATCATCGTATGGGTGGATCCGTTCTCCGCTTCCTTTTCGATCACAAAGTGTCTGTCCGCCATCGCCGCGATCTGAGGCAGGTGTGTGATGCACAGCACCTGATGATGATGGCCGATCACAGCCATTTTTTCGGAAACACGCTGTGCGGTCCTGCCGCTGATGCCGGTGTCGATCTCATCAAAGATCAGTGTCTGGATCTGATCCCTGTCCGCCAGGATCGCCTTGATCGCCAGCATGATCCTGGACAGCTCACCGCCGGAAACGATCTCTCCCAGGGGTCTCAGACTCTCCCCCGGATTGGTGGAGATCATGTACAGGACCTCATCAAAGCCGTCCTGGCTGTAGCTCTTTTTGCGGGAAAAGCGAATCTCGAACCGGACATCCAGGAAGTTCAGGTCCTTCAGGCCTTGGATGATCTTCTGCTCCAGTTCCCTGGCAGCGTCCTGTCTGGCCTTTGAGAGCTGCCGGCACAGGCTGTCCAGTTCCTTTTTGGTCTCCTGCTGCCGCTGATGAGCCTGTGCGCACAGTTCCTCGTGGTTTACCAGCCGCTCCAGTTTTTCCTGTCGGTTCTCCAGACCCTCGAGGATCTTTTCGATGCTGTCCCCAAAGCGGCTCTTCAGTGTATTGATCTGATCAAGGCGGCTTTCCGTCTGCGCGTATGTCTCTTCATCAAAGCTCAGGCTGTCCATATATGCCGTGAGATCCCGGTTGAAATCGCCCAGCAGGCTGTCCAGCTCCATGGCGCTGCGGCTCAGATCGCCGGCTTCTTCGTCCAGCGCGGCCACCTGCTGCATCAGGCGGCTGCACTCCGACAGGGACTGGGAAGCGCCCTCCAGCATACCGGCGCCTGTCAGCGACGCCGCTTTCTGTACGCTTTCAAGCAGCGTCCGGCTGTTTGTCATCCGGGCGAACTGTGTTTCCAGTTCCCGGTCTTCTCCCGGCACGAGCCTGGCCTGAGAGATCTCGCCTATCTCATACTCCAGGAAAGCCTGCTCCCGCGCGCGTCCCTCCTCATCCACATTCAGGAGCCGTACCTGCCGGCAGCTGTCCCGGTATGCGCCAAACGCGGCGGCCGTTTTTTCGCGAAGCTCCAGGAGCTGTCCCCGGCCATAGGCATCCAGTATTTCCAGCTGCCTCTCCGGATAAAGCAGGGACTGATGCTCATGCTGGCCGTGAATGTCCAGAAGGCATGCAGCCGCATCCTTCATCCGGGAAAGCGTACAGGTTTCCCCGTTGATCCGGCTGACGCTTTTTCCTTCGGAGAACTTGCGGGAAAGCAGGACCTGATCATCCTCGATCGACACGTCCAGCGCCTCGAGGGCTGCCCGCGCCGCTTCATTCAGCCCGGAAAACAATAATTCCACCAGCGCAAAAGAAGCGCCCTCACGGATCATGCTGCGGGAGGCTTTTGCGCCCAAGACCAGCTGCATGGAACCGAGAAGGATGGATTTTCCCGCTCCGGTTTCACCGGTAAGGATATTCAGTCCCTCTCCGAACTCTACCTCAACCTCTTCGATCAATGCGAGATTTTTTACATGGAGACTTACCAGCATCTTCCCTATCTTCCTCCTGTTCTGTCCCCGCCAAGGTCTTTAAGAAGGGCGAGAACCTCCAGTGCCTCCTCGTGGGTCCTGCAGGCACAAAAAACCGTATCATCCCCGGCAATGCAGCCTAACAGCTGCGGCCAGTCCAGGGCATCGAGTGCCGTTGCCGCCCCCATGGCCATTCCCGAGCCGGTTTTTACCACGACCAGGTTCTGTCCGACCGCGGCATCCGTGACCGCATCCGTGAGGACCCGCAGATATCTGTCCTGGGAGCGGTGGACAGCATCCGGCAGCACGGCATAATAAGATCTCCCGTCCTCTCCCGCCACCTTTGTCAGGCGCAGGGAACGGATGTCCCTCGAGATGGTAGCCTGCGTCACCTTGTACCCCGCCTCATTCAGCCGGGCCGCCAGCTCCTCCTGGGTATCGATCTGATACCGGGAGATCAGTTCCAGTATTTTATCCTGTCTGGCAGTTTTCAATTGATTCTCCTCCTCTTCAGACCGTAACTGTTCAGCTTTTGTCTCATGCACCTGCCAATGCGAGGTGCTGACTGAACAGTTACA
>JAFWDX010000137.1 GCA_017515945.1 Blautia sp.
CGTAACTGTTCAGTCACAAGCTCCTTCACAGTTACGAGGCCACACCGAAGGCGTCCCTTGGGAGGCGCAGGCTCCTGTCGTCGCATTGAAAGTGCGCCTGGCCTTGGCTGTTCAACTTTGATCTTACGCACCTCGCAGTAAATGCGAGGTGCTGACTGAACAGTTACACAGTTACAAATAAATCAATCCTGCATGGACAGAACCTTCCGGTTCTGCATAATATATGTCAGCAGCGAAATAACGGTCAGCGCGGCCGACAGCCAGATAAATATATCCGTCACTACGGACAGGCGGGGTTCATTCAGCAGCAGCAGGATGATCATGATCATCTGCGAAACAGTCTTGAACTTTCCCCAGTAATTGGCCGCGATCACAATCCCGTTTTCCGCCGCGATCAGGCGGAATCCGCTGATAATGAACTCTCTGCCTATGATCACGACTACTACCCAGGCGGGCAGCCGTCCCAGTTCGATCATACAGATCATGGCGCTGCAGACCAGCAGCTTGTCCGCCAGCGGATCCATAAATTTACCGTAATTTGTCACCAGATGGTTTTTTCTCGCCAGATAGCCGTCCAGCCAGTCCGTCACGCTTGCCGATATAAAAATCACCAGGCAGATGATACGGTTGGCGCTGCCTCCCCATCCTGTCAGCATGAACAGTACCAGAAACGGTACCAGGATCATGCGCCCTGTCGTCAGCTTATTCGGTAGATTCATCTTCCAGTTCTCCTATCAAATCATACTCCATGGAACCGGTAATCCGCACTCTGGCAAAATCTCCGGTGACCAGCTGTTCACCTGTCTGTATAAACACATACCCGTCAACCTTTGGCGCGTCGGCATATGTCCTGCCGACATAGGCGTCCTCACCGGACACCTTCCCTTCGATCATCACGGTGAACACCTGTCCCACACGTTCCTGACCCTTTTCCAGGGATATCTCCTGAGCCAGCTCCATCAGTTCATCCCTGCGGGCTTCTTTTACCTCCTCCGGTATCTGATCCGGCATGGAAAAAGCAGGGGTATCCTCCTCTGCGGAATAGGCAAACACGCCGAGCCGGTCGAATTCCATCTCATTGACAAACCGGTACAGCTCCTCGTGATCCTCCTGCGTCTCTCCCGGAAAGCCGCTGATCAGCGTGGTCCTGAGGGCGATATCCGGGATTTCGGCGCGGAGCTTTGCGATCAGGGCTTTCAGATCGGCCTGCGTCGTCCGCCTTCCCATCCGCCGCAGCACAGCGTCACTCGCGTGCTGAACAGGCAGATCCAGATAATGGCAGATCTTTTTTTCCGTCCGGATCGTATCTATGAGCGCATCGTAGATCTCCTCCGGATAGCAGTACAGGATGCGTATCCAACGGATCCCCTTTATCCGGCACAATCTGTGCAGCAGGATATGGAGCGATTTTTCCCCATACAGGTCGAGTCCGTACAGCGTCGTTTCCTGTGCGACCAGGATCAGCTCCTTTACGCCGTCCTGTGCC
Organism: Blautia sp.; assembly: GCA_017515945.1. Taxonomy (GTDB): domain Bacteria; phylum Bacillota; class Clostridia; order Lachnospirales; family Lachnospiraceae; genus Blautia_A. The sequence continues at coordinate 1,487 of JAFWDX010000137.1, forward strand.
ATCTGAGACGCCTCTGCCTCGAGCTCCTCCATGGGAA
>JAFWDX010000138.1 GCA_017515945.1 Blautia sp.
CCTTGACTCACACGTAAGTGCGAGTCAAGGAACCTGTCCCCCTGACTCATTCCCGGCTCCCCTGACTCATCATGACTATCGCACCGGGGAGCTGACGAGTTAAATTGACTGTCTGCAGGATAACCGAAAGTGTTTTCGAGTAACCGGCCGGATTATGGGGGCGGGCATTCAGTGAAAATGAGTCAAGGAACCTGTCCCCCTGACTCATTTCTGTCCGGTAAAATACGTCACAGAGCCGGCAGATTACGACAATTACACCCTCGAATACTAATGATATGATATACTTTCCCCACATGATCCAGAGAAGCGGAAGAAGTCCGGCAGCATTGTTCTTCCGCTCACACAAACCAGTCAACAAGGAGGTATACCATGAAACGATCTGTCAAAGAGGGACTGCTGAGAGGGTTAAGCGCCGTTTTCGCCTCTCTGTTCGTCCTGGTAACGTGCCTGTCCGCGGTCGCTGACGCCAATTCGGCCGTGATCAACCGTCAGCTGGGGACGACGAACTTTATCACCGAATCGGGAGGCGACCCGAATGCGGACACGGCTTATTTCAAATCGGAGTTTTCCACTGTTGAGGAGCTTGTCGCAGCGAAGCATGAGCTGGCTGCTTCGATCGGAGCTGAGGGCAGTGTCCTTCTTAAAAATACGGACAAGGCTCTGCCGTTAAATAAAGACACAGAGAAAGTTACTGTCTGGGGCTTGAACTCACTGTTCCCGACACTGGGCGGTCTGATGGGTTCACCTGCTTCTCCGAGCACCGATGCGGGGCAGACAGGTGTGGGCATCCTGGATGCGCTGGGCATGAAGGGCGTTCAGCTCAATGGTGAGATGGCCGGATTTTATGGACAGTTTTATGATAAGGTCCGTAAAAGCAGCCTGTTTGGTGCGGAAATCCCGGGCCACAGTCTCACTGTGAGCTTTGCTTCGATACCTGAACCGGCCGACAGCTATCAGATCGGAGAGCTGTCCGCAGCCGATTATACCGCTGAGATCCTTTCGACCGCCGATGACACGACGGCCATCGTTTTCCTGACCCGTGACAGCTCTGAGGCGGCTGATTTTACGACAGCCATGACCTCGGATCCCTCCGGCAATACCTTCGACCGGCCTCTTGCACTGTCTGCGTATGAGCGGGAGATGATCGACCTGGCAAAGGAGCACAGTAACGGCAAGGTCATCGTTCTGCTGAATACGGTTTCTCCAATGGAAGTCGAGGAGCTGAAGCAGGATCCGGATATCGATGCGATCCTCTGGGCCGGCCTGCCCGGCATGTATGGCTTTGAAGGCGTGGCGGATGTCCTGATCGGCAATGAAAGTCCTTCCGGCCGTATGGTGGACACCTATGCCGTCAATTCCCTTTCCGCTCCGGCGATGGTCAACTTCGGTATCCATACCTTTGACAATCATTCCGGTACAGAGGGCAGTCCCCTGAAGGCAGATGACCTCGCGGACTGGTACCTCGTGGAGAGTGAAGGCATTTATATCGGGTATAAATACTACGAGACACGTTATGAGGATGCTGTTCTCGGTCAGGGAAATGCAGATGCCGTGGAAGGCTCCACGACAGGCGCTGCCTGGAACTATGCGGATGAGGTATCCTATCCCTTTGGATATGGCATGAGCTATACCACCTTTACCCAGGAGCTTGAGAGTGTGGACGTGGAAGTGGGCGGCACCTCCAAAGCGGTGGTCAAGGTGACCAACACCGGCGATGTGGCCGGCAAGGATGTGGTGGAACTCTATGTACAGACTCCTTACACTCAGGGAGGCCTGGAAAAAGCAGCCATTCAGCTGGTGAATTTCGGCAAAACCGAGGTGCTTGAGCCCGGAGAATCCGTGGAGCTGACGATTGAATTTGAGCCTCAGTACTTTGCCAGCTACGATGAGACCCTGGTCAAAGAGGATGGAACGACCGGTGCCTGGGTCCTGGATGAGGGAGATTATTACTTTACGGTCGGCAACGGCGCACACGAGGCTGTCAACAATGTACTGGCGAAAAAGCTGGGCAGCGATAAGGATCTGATCACCATCAATGACGTTGAGACAGTCAGCGCTGACAAGGTAACCGTGGTTACCCTTGGCCGGGACAGCGAGACCTATTCCGCAGGCGTGCAGAATGCGCTTCAGGATGCGAATCTGAACAACTTTATCGCCGACGCTGTGGAATATACCACCCGCAGCGACTGGACAAAAGGCTGGGAGCCGGTGACAGGGATCAGCGCCACGGAGGATATGCTGCCCACCTTGCAGAACCGCAGCCGGCAGCTGACAGAGAACAACGATTACGAGATCACATGGGGAGCGGACAATGGCCTGACACTCGCCAACATGATGCAGTTCGATGATGCCGGAAACTATACCGGTACACTGGACATTGACGATCCTCAGTGGGATTCCCTTATTCAGGAAATCACGCTGGATGAAGCCATCAATTTCCTGGAGAACGCTACAGATGAATTTGACGCCATCGGTTCCATCGGGATCGGAAACGTCTACAACAATGACGGACCTCTTGGATTTGTAAATGACCAGGTTTCCGGCTATGCCGCCAAATGGGATCCGTCCATGAGCAGTGAGCCGACCTATGTCGGTCCGAACGACCCTTATGCCGTCTGGACGCTGGCCGAGATGCCCACGGAGCCTGTTGTCGCAGCAACCTACAATCCGGAGCTGATCCGGAGGGAAGGCGAGCTCCTTGGAGATGACGGACTCTGGACCAATATCTCCGGTCTGCAGGGCCCCGGCGTCAACCTTCATACAGCCGCTTACTGCGGACGTGCCCATGAATATTATTCCGAGGATGCCATGCTGAGCAACCGGATGGCATCGGAATTCATTACCGGTACCTGGTCCAAGGGAACCTGGAGCGTGTTAAAACATCTGGCCATCAATGACATGGAGTATAACCGCACGGGTCTGTCCACCTTCTTCACCGAGCAGTCCGCCCGCGAAAACGGTCTGCGCGCATTCCAGGGTGCCGTGACGAATGACAGCATCTCCGGTGTCATGACCGCCTATAACCGGATCGGCACCACCTTTGCCGGTGCCCATGAGGGCCTGGTACGCCAGATCCTGCTGAATGAGTGGGGCCATGACGGCTGGGTCATGACGGACTACGCGGCAGCAGGCTTTGACTACATGAACTGGCTGGATACCATCTATGCTGGCGGCGGTGCCCTGCTTTGCACCTCAGCCAACTACAGCTCCTCTGCCCACGGTTCCATGAACGATGCGAAGAACCGCGGCGCGGTGCTGGCCGATGCAGCCTTCCAGCATGAGATGCAGGAAGCGCTCAAACACTTTATGTATACCTTTGGCAGCAGCAATGCCATGAATGGTCTGTCTCCGGACACAAAGGTCATCCATGTGACCACATGGTGGGAAAAAGCGCTGCTCGGCACCCGGATCGCACTCGGACTGCTCGCGGCCCTGTCTTTCCTGGGCTATGTACTCGTGGCTCTGAAGGGCAGAAAAGCACAGTGAAGAAGGAGGGTTTGACAAGATGAAAAAGACGTTTGGATTTTACCTCTCTGCCCTGTCTGCCATACTGGCAATCGCCTGTGTGGTCCTGTACGGCAAAGTGATGCTCACCGATGCCCGGGTAACGCCTCTGCTGATCGCCAGCGCCGTGCTGTCTGTGGTGATCCTTGCGGTCACTGCCGTGAAGGGGAGTGTTCCGGGAGGAAACCTCCTGCCGGTGGTATGCGCGGTTCTCTGCATGAGCGCCGTGGCGCTTTCGATCAGTCCCATGGCCAGCACAGTAGTGTTTGCCTTCATGGGCATGAGCCCCATGTCCAGTGCGCAGGGCTTTCTGGTATTCGCCGGAGCCGGACTGGCCGCATGGTTAATTAATGTGATCGCGGCATTCCTGGGGATTACGAAGAAGGCTTAAGAGAATGAAGTGAGAATGGGGCCAGACCCCTTTCTTTGCCAGTTATTATTCACGGTATAACCGGCAGTGTTATAGCTAACCTGCCCCCATTTTCCTGCCGGAAAGCCAGATCTCATCCCGTTTCAGTCAGACCGTGAACAGTAACCCAAATTGCGCAGGCTTGACAGGATAGGAATATTTACGCTTGAAATGTGACGAACGATGTTCTATAGTACATATGGCGTAACTGTGACGGAATCAGTAACAGAACAATTCTCCTGTGGCTGAATGACAGAAATCCTTCATTTTTTAACAGAGTGAGGATTTTCTGTGAAGACAGCAGGATGGCTGTTTTGGGGAGCCCTTAGGATCTGTCGCAAAATAAGAAGAAAAGGAAAACAGAATGAGAAAGATACTGATCGTTATCGACATGCAGAATGATTTTATCGATGCCGCGCTGGGGACGAAGGAAGCGGAGGCCATCGTGGACGCCGTAAAAGAAAAGATCCGCTCTTACCCGGCGGAGGATGTGATCGCCACCATGGATACCCACCTTGAGAATTACATGGAGACGCAGGAAGGGAAGTACCTGCCCGTCCCGCACTGCATCAAAGGCTCAGCCGGCTGGCAGATCCGCCCGGATATCGCAGAACTTCTCAGCGGCGCGAAAATCTATGAAAAACCGACCTTCGGAAGTACTGCTCTGGCAGCAGACCTGAAAGCTGTGGCACAGGAGGAAGAGATCGAACTGGAGCTGATCGGGCTCTGCACGGATATCTGTGTGGTCTCCAACGCGCTGCTGCTCAAGGCTTTCATGCCGGAGGTAAAGATCTCTGTGGACGCGGCCTGCTGCGCCGGTGTCACGCCTGATAAGCATCTGGCCGCACTGGAGACCATGCGTTCCTGCCAGATCCAGGTCATTAACGGATAACGATCGTATTCTTTACCCTTGCGATCAGACATAGATATATCAGAGGCTCTGAATACGTGAAATTCTTTGGTTTCATGTATTCAGAGCTTCTTGCGATTTTCATTTCCCCAGTCACAAAGCTTATCCAGAACCTTTACCAGTGAATGACCTCGTTCTGTCAGGGAATATTCCACCTTGGGAGGAATCTGAGGATATACGTTTCGTATTATCAGATCGTCCGCTTCGAGTTCTTTCAGATTCTGACTCAGTGTTTTGTCCGCAATCTTTTTCAGATAACGCTGCATCTCATTGAATCGGACCGGCTCATATTCCATAAGACAGTAGAGGATGATGGGCTTATATTTGCCTGCGATCAGGGACAAGGTGTAACTGTATCCGGTGGAGTCAAAATCTGCATTTTCGATATTCTGCTTCCCCATAGCTTACCTCCGGGTAAGTACCTTACATACAAGTAGGTACTTGTGCAATTTTACAGTACTTGTATAATGTACTTAAGTGGGACTGAAAAGTCAAGAACAACACTGACGGTTTATAAGCAGAGCTTCTAATACTGACTCAAAGGGATGTCCGTGGTACGGAGATCCGTGAATGAGGATGCTCTGGAATAAGATGAAAGGTGGAAATCACAATGAAAAAGAATCTCGGAGTTGTACAGGCTGTTTATCCAATGCCGGTCCTTATGGTTGCCGCGTATGATGAGAACGGTAAGGTCAATGTAATGAACGCGGCCTGGGGAATGATCTGCAATGAGGACAGGATCGCCCTGTTCATAGACGAGGATCATAAAACCACGCAGAATCTGCTCAAAACAAAAGCCTTTACAGTCAGCCTGGCAGATAAGGACCATATGGATGTGGCAGATTTCTTCGGGATCGCAACCGGAAACAAGATGACTGATAAGTTCGAGAGAACGGGATATACGGCCGTCAGGAGTGAATTTGTGAATGCGCCGATCATCGACGAGTTCCCTGTTGTCATGGAGTGTGAGCTGGCTGAAGTAGCTGAGACAGAAAGCTTTTACTGCATCGTAGGAAAGATCGTTAACACCGCCGCGGAGGAAACAGTCCTTTCAGAAAATGGAAAGGTTGATCCCGCCAAATTGCAGGCTCTGATCTTTGATCAGTTCCAGCATGGATATTATGTTTCCGGTGAGCAGGTTGGCAAAGCGTGGAATGCCGGAGCCGGACTGATGAAATGAGTCACGGGGACAGGTTCCTTGACTCACATGTGAGTCAAGGAACCTGCTCCTGTTGAGACGGGGGTC
>JAFWDX010000139.1 GCA_017515945.1 Blautia sp.
CTGTGTGGCCTGTGTGGCGTCCCCTGTGTGGCAGTCCCCCTTGTTTTACCTCAGCAGAATCTCTTTCCCCAGCGCAAATGAATAGATATATTTCTCCTTTACACGTCTGCCTGTCAGCCTCTGCAGGGCGTCGGCGTAATCCTCGAGCTGCACCTGGTAGAGGTCGATGAGTTTTTGTTCCTGTCCCGGCGATACGCGGTCGGTCTTGTAGTCGACCAGTACGATCTCCTCCCCTTCCAGGAACCAGGCGTCGATGATCCCCTGGATCAGGATCCGTTCATCGTAATCCCAGGCCGGATCGATCTCCCTGGCCGGCCGGGAAAATACAAAGGGTGATTCCCGTCGGAGGGTCCCTCTGGAAGCTGCATCGCTCATGCGCCGGCCGATGGGCGAGGCCAGGAATATGCAGAAGTCGCCATACTGCAGGCAGTCCGCTTGCGGCTGTGTCATTTTTTTCTGATTCAGCAGCAGGGCGACCTGGTTCTCCAGTTCATGTACGATCTCGTTTTCTGTATCCGGCCAGTGTCCGTCGCGTGGATAGACCAGGCATTCCATCAGACGGTGGTAGGCCGTGCCTCGGTCTGCCCCGGAGAGCCGGGCCTCCTCCTCCCGGAGAAATGCGGGTTTTGGTTCCGGTTCATCCGCTCCGGCAGCCGGATACAGATCATAGGCAGGCTCCTCATCGTTATGCCAGCTCATTTTTTTGAGCTCGGAGACGCTGACCTTTTCCGGCAGACTGCGCAGGTAAGTCCAGCGATAACCGGCTTCAAAACGTTTGCGGATCTGCTCCCGTATCATCATTTCCGCTTCCCGGAGAGGATCCGTACAGATGCGTCCGAGGATCTCCCTGTCCACATCCAGCCCTGCCTGCTCCCGGACCTCCTCCATCACAAGGCCGCTAAGAGAAACGATCTGTACCCGGAACTCCGCAGGGTCTGTGTAAAGATCCACCGGCATATCCGTTCCTTCACGCCGGAGCGTTTTCCTGTCGGGAAACATCCCCGCGTCATGAAACAGGCCGTCCATGCACCTGTGGCAGGCCAGCGCCGGCAGGACCAGATCCCAGGCCGTGCGGGCTCCCATCCTGTCCCTGACAGGCAAAAGCTCCGTATCCCGCATACGCAGCCTGGCCAGCTTCTGCAACACTTTTTCCATGTCCGGCACACTGCCCGCAAGGATCAGTTTTTCCTTGGCTCGGGTCAGAGCCACATACAAGATGCGCAGCTCCTCACCCAGCGTTTCACTCAGAAGCTTTCGGCGGATCAGTTCCCGGGACAGAGAGGAATGGCGCAGCCGCAGGACGGGATCCACGGCATCCGCTCCGATCCCAAGATCCGGATGCATAAGCACAGCCTCATTCAGGTCGCGAAGATTAAAGGCCTTTCCCATACCACAGACAAAGACCACCGGAAATTCCAGGCCTTTGCTCTTGTGCACGGTCATGATCTGCACCATATCGCCTTCTTCGGAGGCCAGGTTTACTTCCCCATAGTCAACTTCATATTTATGGAGCTGCCGGATGTACCGGACAAAACTGAACAGACCATGGTAACTGGTTTTTTCGTATTCCCTGGCCTGCTCAACGAGCATGCGCAGATTGGCGGTCCGCTGGGCACCGTCCGGAAGCGCGCCGGCGTACAGTTCATAGCCGGTCTGTGTCAGCAGGATCTGAAGCAGTTCATGGATCGGCGTATATTCGGCGAGGGACCGCCACTCATCGAGACGTGTCATAAACGACATGAGCCGCCTGGCAATACGCTCCTCATCTGTGTGCACATGACTGCCACCGTCCGAATCCTGTCTGATGCCGGTCTCTTCTCCCATTATTTCACGCCTTCGGCCAGTACCCGCCTCCGGTACCCCCGGAGCTTCCTCCGGCACGTCCGCGGCTTCCACCGACACATCCGGAGTTTCATCCATCATATTCGAGGGATTAGGCGGCACATCCGGATCTCCCTGCGGCTTTTCACCGCAGACGCTGCCACCCTCCCCGGCGCCATATTTACAGATGAACGCCTGCACGCTGTCATACAGGCAGCCCTCCGGGCAGGCAGCCCGGATCACGGCCATCTCGTCGGAAGAAAGGCCCGCTGTCGGTGACCTCAGGACTGCGGCCAGCGGGATATCCTGTCTCGGATTGTCGCATATCTGGAGGAGATTGAGCACCGCAACTACCTCCGGAGCGGAAAAATATCCCGTCCTGGAGGCTGTGTAGCAGGGAATATGCCGCTTCGCAAACACCTTTGTAAAGGTCTCCGCCCAGCCGGCAGCGGAGCGGAACAAAATGGCGATGTCACCATACCGGATCGGCCGGTATTCCCCTGACGTGCTGTCATATACCAGCTCACGGCCCACCATCTGTGAGATCCTCTGCGCCACCGCCGCGGCTTCCTTTTCCCTGGCAGACAGAGCGGCCAGGCTCTCATCCCCGTCCTCTCCTTCCAGATCCTCTTTATCCTTGCTTTCCAGTATCAGCAGCTCAGCCACATGGGCCCCCGTCTCGGTCACCTGCGGAGGATATGGCGGAAACGACGCGCCCGGATAGAGTGCCGCCGCATCATCATAGGCGATGTCGCCCAGATCCTCTCCCATGATCTGACGAAAGATGTAATTGACCGCGTCCAGGACCTGGCTGCGGCTGCGGAAATTTTTGTGCAGGTCGATCTTTTGCCTGGGTCCGTCCTGTGAAGTATACGTTCTGTATTTTCCGACAAAAAGCTCCGGGCGGGCCAGCCGGAAGCGGTAGATGCTCTGCTTCACATCGCCGACCATGAAAATGTTTTCTTTATTCTTTGCCCAGCCGGATACCGCGCGGGCAATATACTCCTGGACCATGTTGCTGTCCTGATATTCATCTATGAGGATCTCTTCATAACGCAGGGAAAGCTCCTTCGCCGCCTGTGTCATCCATTCCGCTTTCAGCTGCTCATCCGCCCCGGGAAACGAATCCCTGCTGTCTTCTGAAGGTTTCGCCGTAAGCACCTCCAGCGCCAGATGCTCCAGATCGCCGAAATCCAGGATGTTCTTTTTCCGCTTCGCCTGTGAAAACCGTCTTGAAAACTCCGCCGTAAGCTCCGTAAGCTCCCGGATCATCGGAGCGGTTCTCTCCAGGGCATTCAGCTGCTGCTGCCTGCTCCCCGTAAAGGACTTTTCGGCAAGCGACTTAAGGACAGCTTTTTCCTCCTCCCGGAGTTTTTTGAACCGCTCCTTCAGATCAGGATCACAGTCCGGCATTCTTTTTTTCGACAGGGCTGTAAAGGAAAGACCGTCCAAAAGTTCCCACATCCCGTCATAATCGCGGGCTGCGGCTTTTTTCTGCAGCGCCTGTATAAGCAGCAGATCATCCGTGACGGCCTCCTGATAAGCAAAGGGCCCATCCGGCTTTTCACAGAGCGCGCGGGCCTCGCGGGCCAGGCTCAAGGCATCCTCCAGATCCTCCCTGACCGAATCCCACAAGGAATCGCTTTGCAGAAAGTTCTCCAGATTTTCCGGGTCATAACGCCGCGCGCAGCCGGCCAGCCACTGCTCCGGATAAGGATTACTCATAGAAGCATCATACAGCCGGAGAATCAGCCGCACTGCTTCCTCATCGGATTTGCCCGGCGCGGCAGTCTCCATAAACTCTGTAAACCGAGGATCCGGATCTGCGTAATGCTCCTCCAGGAGCTCCTGCATCACATCCGCGCGCAGGAGCCTGCACTCCCCCTCCTCCGCGATGCGGAAGCCCGGATCCAGATCGATCAGGTGAAAATAGTTTTTCAGCAGCCAGGCGCAGAAGCCGTCGATCGTCGTGATCTGTGCTGCGTGGATCAGGTTCAGCTGCCTGAGCAGATGCTCATCCTGCGGATGGGCCAGCACCTCCTTTTCCAGTGCCTTCTGCAGACGGTCCTTCATTTCTCCCGCCGCCGCTCTCGTAAAGGTCATGACCAGCAGACGGTCGATATCGATCGGATGGACCGGATCCGTGACCATCCCGATGATCCGCTGTACCAGAACGGCTGTCTTGCCTGATCCGGCTGCGGCGCTGACAAGGAGAGACCTGCCGCGCAGATCCAGCACCTGCTGCTGCTCTTTCGTCCATGTGACAGACATATCAATCCCTCCTTTTCAGACCTTGTCCTGCTGCCGGAGTCTTTCCCAGATCTCATCCCGGCTGAGGTTTTCCAGACGCCGTGGGACAAAACCGGGGATCCGGCGGTCAAAACCGCACACTGATGCAAACGCGCACCAGTCGCACGCCTTCCGTTCCCCCATCTCATAAGGCGCAATCAAGGCATCTCCTTCATAGATCTGCCGGATACTCCCGTCGATTTTTTTCTTTACATACTGCCCCAGCAAACCAAACTGAACAGGGTCTGCCACCGATGAGCCTTTGCGAAGGGTGCCGTCCTTGTTCAGGGCGACCGGAAGGGAGAGCGTGGTCTCATCCAGCCGCCGGACCACGTCCTCGTCGGCATTGACCAGACCGTTCATTTTCAGCTCCTTTAGGATCTGCTCCCGGATCTGGGGATCCGAAGGCGGCGCACCACCCGGTTCCTCAGCCGCACCGGGTGCCGCATCCTCTCCCACCATTTTCCCGGCCACACCGGGTGCCACATCCTCTCCCGCTATTTTCCCGGCCATACCGGGTGCCGCATTCTCCCCCGCCATTTCCTCGGCCGACAGGGGCACAGGCACCATCTCGTGATCGATCACCGGATCCTTGATATTAAAGTAAAAGATTCCGGCCGGGACCACGCGTCTGCCCGGAAATCTGTCCTGCTCGGAGCGGATGGCGGCATCCAGATAGATCATCAGCTGCAGCTGCAGTCCATGGTATACACGGTTCAGATCAAAGGACGTACTGCCTGTTTTATAATCGATCACTTTGACAAAGACCTCTTCTCCTGAAGGATCCACATCCACACGGTCGATCCGCCCGCCCTCGAATGCCAGCTCAAAGTTCTCAGGGATAAAGGTACCGCTGCGCAGCTGCTGCTGCAGCGCCCATACGCACCTGCGCAGGATCCGGCGGATCCTGCTGATCATATATCCATTTCGTGCGGTGCTGTGCAGGATGGTATTCCCATAATCCGCCGTCACGATATCCACACATTCGTCTACCAGCGCGTCCCTGGGGCCATCCTCCAGATCCGCCCATCGCAGGTCTCTGCGTCCGAGCTCCAGTGAAAAGCGCTCCAGGCTCTGATGCATGACATTTCCCAGATCGGCTGCCTGGAACTCGTAGGTCTGTCTGTCCGCCAGCCTCAGGCCGTACTGGAGAAAATGCGCATAGGCACAGCCGCAGTACCGCTCCAGCCTGGTGGCGCTGTAAGGAGAGATCTCACCATACAGCGCCTGTGCCACCTTTCGTCCCAACAGGTCATCCGGCCGGGTGAAGTATACCGCGTCCCGGATCAGCCGCAGCGAGGGACTGTACCCGTCGCTGGCCGCGTACCAGCGGTAAAGCTCCCTGAAAAGCGGATCCTGCAGCGCTTCTCCTCCTGCCCTGATGCAGGCGGTTATGACGGACAGACCTGAACCGGGCAGCTCCGGTATCCTGTTTCCGGCATCGTCGGCAAGGAACCCGCCGGCCCCGGGATCAGACGCCGACTCCACACCTGCTTCCAAAGGATACCCCGATCCGTTATCTTTTCCCTGTCCGGCGCCCGCAGGCATCTCTGCCGCGTCCGGAATATAAACCGCTTCATCTCCCTGTTCGACACCCGCCGATCTCTCTGCCATGCCCGGTATATAAACCGCCTCATGTTCCTCGCTCAGCTTTGGGAACAGTTCCTTTATATTCCCGATCAGATATGCCGGCCGCAGGGCTTCGCCCCTGCTGCTGGTATGCGCGTAAGACAGGCAGAGCAGGCGGGAAGGCTTTGTCAGATTCAGATAAAGATAAAAACGGCCGTTTGCCAGGAGCTGCCGGGTTCCCGGCGCCAGTTCGATCCCCTGCTGCGCAAAATATTCCCGATCCATCTCCGTCAGGAATCCGCCTGCCGGAGGGACTTTGGGAATGTTTCCTTCATTGACCCCGGCGAAAAACAGGGCTTTGATCCCTTTTAACCGGGATCGTTCCATATCGCCGATCAGGATCTGATCCTGTCCCGGCGGGATCATGCCGATCTGCAGTTTGGACAGGCCGGTCTCCATCAGGCCGGCAAAATCCTGAAACGTGACCGGCTCTTCCCCCAGGATGTCCACAAGCTTGTCCAGCAGATCCAGGATCATCTCATAGATCTGAGACGCTTCCTTCTCCAGCGCTTTATCTCCCTTTTCTCTGAAAAAAGACTCCTGCCTGCGGATCTTTTCGCACGCATGGATATGCTGCAGAAAGCCGAAAAGCACCGTGCAATGCTCCCGGATGCTGTGTTTTCCCTTTACGATCTCTTCAAAGGGGGAAAGTTCAGCAGCAAGCGCCTTTCTCCCCTCCTCAAGCACATCGATCTGCCCGGGATCCATACCCCGGTACAGGCGCACCCAGCGTGTATTCCAGGCCTTTTTCCCGCGGATCCCAAGCGCCAGGCAATAATTGTCCATCTTATCCGTCAGCTCCCTGGACAGATCGGACATGCCGCTGCGCAGATAGCGGAAAACGCTTTCATACGCAAAATTCCCGGTAAAGATCTCCATAACGGCCCGAAGCATCTCCACCAGCGGATTCATACGCACCGTGTGCTTCCGGTCCAGGAAATAAGGCAGGCCGGCTTCTTCAAAGACACGGGCGGCCAGCTCACCGTACTCCTCCAGATCTCCTGTGATCACAGCGATCTCCCCGTAGCGCACCCCTCCGCCGCGGACCAGTCTGTGTATACGCGCGGCGATCACACGCACTTCAGCCAGGGGCGACGGTTCGGAAAAAATGCAGACCTCCCGGGGCACCTCCCCATAGGTCCGTCCGTTGTACCGGAACAAATTCTGTTCGATAAAATGAAGGGAAGGCGCATTGGCAAACCTTCCCTCTCCTCTTTGCGTGCGGATCACGGGATCCTCAATATCCCGGGTCAGCGTATTGAGTCCGGCCATCATCTCATAGCTCATGGCAAAAAGCCCGTGCCCGGTCGTATTTTTACCCGTCAGAGAACCGGCCCGCAGCTGCGAGGGATCCAGCGTCACCGTCACCCGGATCCTGCTGCAGATCGAAAGCAGCTCTCTGATCACCCGCAGCTGGATCGGTGTAAAACCGGTAAATCCGTCAAAGAGCATGGTGCTGCCGCGCAGATTTTCAGACAGGGCAAGGAGCGGGAGAAGGACCTCCAGCATCTCCTCCGCCGTCAGGTAATGCTCCTTGAGGTATGCGCGGAAGGACGCATAGAGCCGGGTCAGATCCCGCAGCTTTCTCCCAAGGAGAGAATCAGTCGGAGTTTGAGAGAGTACGCCGGACAGCTCCTCCACACTCACAGAATACTGCATGAATTCCGAGATCAGCGATTTCACCTCGTCGATGGTCCCGGGCCTTGCGAGCTGGGTTCCCAGATAAGGCAGTTCACTCCCAAGATCCTGCCTCAGCTTTTCCAGCACCAGGCTCTTGCCCGTATCCTCCAGCATCCGGCGGGTGTCTCCGCCCACCTCCTCAAAAATCCGGTGGGCAAGGCGCTGAAAACTCAGGATATCAATATTGAGGATCCCTCCGCCGGGATGAAGATCCGTCAGGGTCTTCTGGGTCTGCATCGTGAACTGTTCCGGCACGATCACATAAAATAATTTCTGCGGCTCGGCCAGGGATTCCCTGATCAGCTTCTCAAAGGCATAGCGGGATTTGCCGGAGCCGGAGCCGCCGATAATGTATTGCAGGGACATTGTATGCCCTCCTTTTTTCGAAACTATGAAATGAGTCAGGGGGGCAGGTTCGGCGAGTCAGGGGTCAGGTTCGGTGAGTCAGGGGGGACAGGTTC
>JAFWDX010000140.1 GCA_017515945.1 Blautia sp.
CGCCTTACTTCAAATTCTCAAACATGCGAGTCAAGGAACCTGTCCCCCTGACTCATCGAACCTGGCCCCCCTGACCCAAAGCCTGACCCCCCTGACTCATCATCCAACCCGTATCATAATCCCCACCGCCACAGCCAGCGCGAACGGATAGATCAGATACGGGATCAACGAAAATCCCGGTACCCCCGATATCGTGGCCGCCACCAGGAGCTGGGCACCATATGGGATGATCCCCTGCGCGATACAGGAGCAGGTATCCAGGAGCGAGGCCGTCTTTTCCGGCTCCACTCCGTACTCCCGGCTGATGTCCCTGGCAATGGGCGCCGCGATCACGATCGCCACCGTATTATTTGCGGTGGCTATGTCCATAAATACGGTCAGCAGCGAGATGCCCAGCATGCCGCCCCGTTTTGAGTCCGCTTTCCTGCGGATCAGTGAGAGGATAGCCTCAAAGCCTCCGTTTTCTTTGATCAGCGCCGCGATGGAAGCTACCAGGATCGTCACGATCATGGTCTCAAACATACCGGATATGCCGATTCCCATCGAGGACAGGGCAGCCGTATATGTCAGCGAACCCGTCAGGAAACCCACGATGCCGAAGAGCAGGCAGCCCAGCAGGAGTACCAGAAAGACACTGACCCCCAAAACGGACAGCAGCAGTACGACAAAGTACGGCATCGCCTGCCAGATGTTATATTCAAAGGTGCCGATCTGCGCGCCCTTGCCTCCGACTCCGCAGATCACCAGGATGATCATGGTCACGACAGCTGCCGGGAGAGCCACATGGATGTTCGTGCGAAACTTGTCCTTCATTTCCACGCCCTGCGTCTTGGTCGCCGCGATCGTGGTATCAGAGATAAATGACAGATTGTCGCCGAACATGGCTCCGCCCACTACGACACCGACACACAGCCTCAGCGAAAGTCCGCCGCTGCCGGCGACAGAGCAGGCGATCGGAGCGAGTACAGATATGGTCCCCACGCTTGTCCCCATGGCCATCGAAATCAGACAGGCGATCAGAAAAAGTCCCGGGACAGCAAACTGTTCTGGGATGATGCTCAGCAAAAGGTTCGCCGTACTCGACGCGCCGCCCGCTTCTTTCGCGATCCCGCTGAAAGCGCCGGCCAGGATGAAGATGAACAGCATGATCACAATATTCTCATCCCCGATCCCCTCCGCGCAGATCCGGATCTTCTCATCAAAGCTCCTGCCCCGGTCCTGTATAAAAGCCGCAATCAGGGCAATCGAAAACGCAAGTACAACAGATACGACGTAGAACCCCATCTGCCCCTCCTGCGGAGCGATATATTCAAAATAGATCCCGTTTCCCAGATAGAGCAGGAGGAAGAGGGCAATCGGTAACAGTGCTTTTGGATTTTCTTTTTTCATCTTTGTATTATCATTAACAGAACACAGGGAATTCCCTGTGTTCCGCCTTTCTCATCTTAATATATTGTTTGTCACAGATGCCACAGGTACTGCATTCATCAGCCTGCCTGCAGGCTCCGCTTTTCTCATCTTAATGTATTGTTTGTAACCGTTATGTTTGAGCTGACCGGCCCGTACGTATAATACGCCTGCTTGCCGGGGGCTGCCGGCATCTTATTGCCTCCGATATTAACGGATTGGCAGTCGGCGAGGGCAATCCCTGTTTTGAAATTGCCATAAGTGGAAGCCCGGTCACCGTCAAACGGTGTGATCTTTTTTATATTATTCCCGGAGATCTGCATATAAGAGCAGTCCTCCAGATAAACGCCGCAGCGCTTTCCTGTATTCATTTTGTTCCCGGAGATGGTCGCCCCTTTTGCATGGAGCATGAAGATCGGTTCCGCATGCATCCTTGAGAACGTATTGTTACAGATGAAAACATTCGTGTAGGAAGGATTCTGCGTTGTCGCGAAAACATAATTATGTGAACCGATACCTCTTTCCACACTGTAAAATTTGTTATTCACGATCGTCACATTGTGACAGCCCTTTCCATTCGGCAGACAATGGGCAAAAGCCGCCGTCTCCGCCACGTCCAGCTGCAAAGCCTCCTTGGGCTGCAGCCTCTTGCGGACAGGATTTCCGTAAATCGTGCAGCCTGAAACTCTCAGACCGGTAATATCCGCAAATTCCAGAATATGCATGTTCCGGTTTGTTTTCAGTTTAATGTTTTCAATCACAAGATTGCGGATATTGGACAGATGGAAAGGAGCAACCTCATTCCAGGTGCTGTCATCCGGCCAACCGGAATTATCCCACGTTCCTCCTGTGATACGGATGTTCTTTGTGACCCTGGTCACATCGCTGCCTGTGCTCCTCTCCCAGTTCGAGACCATATAGGCCCGCTCCTTCGGTGCACTGTTATAATCGAGAACAGCCCCTTTTGCATAGATCCAGGTATTGGACGGAACATAAAAGGACCACTCACAGGTATGTCTTCCCTTTGGAACGATGATCTTGTACTGTTTTGAATTAGACGCTTTCTGCGCCGCTTCCGCGAGCGCGCTCTTCATGGACTTGGTAAAGTTGTTCGGATCGATCCGGATCTTTACGACCTTCTTGTAGTCAGGAAGCTTGACATCCTTCCGGATCCCTCCGACCACAGCTGCCTGCGTGATGCAGTTCAACGAAAAACATACCGACACCACACAGATTATCAACAGTAACCCTCGCACAATTTTTTTCACAACGCCACGTCTCCTTGCCTTGTTTTGGATCAAGAGCCTGCTGCCGGAAGAACCACCAGTTCACCCAGTGGATCATCTCCCTTGATCTTGTTTATACTCGTGAGAAACATTAAATGAAAAATGAAATATACCGCGTGGAAAGCCAGGTTCATTTTTCATTTAGCAGTTCGCGCAAATACAGATGA
Organism: Blautia sp.; assembly: GCA_017515945.1. GTDB lineage: Bacteria > Bacillota > Clostridia > Lachnospirales > Lachnospiraceae > Blautia_A. The sequence continues at coordinate 2,861 of JAFWDX010000140.1, forward strand.
TCCGGGATAAATTGTACCACAGCTAAGACCTACTCACAAGAGTCATGAGTCAGGGGGGCCAGCCTCAATTTGCCTTGATACATTGTGAGAAATAAGGTAAAATCAACATACCAGAACCATAAATCTTCACCAACAAGAAAGGAGTAACACTCATATGAAAAGACACATCATGTGCTCACTTCTCGCCGCCATGCTCATGGCGACAACGGTTGCCTGCGTAAGTGTCCATGCAGAATCATCTGACGCAGGAGCCGCAGCTCTTGTCCGTGACACCACATACGGTCCGGTAACGGGAATCGAGGATTCAGATTCCGGCGCCCTCATCTGGTATGGGATCCCTTATGGCGCCGCCCCGGTCGAAGATCTGCGCTGGGCACCGCCGGCAGATCCCGATGCCTGGACCGACGCGCTGGACTGCACAGAGCCGGCGGAACCGGGTATGCAGTACGCCATGGATTATGCCACCGGAGAAAATAACCTGATCGGTACCGAAGACTGCCTGAACCTGGATATCTACTCCAGACCGGATGCCGAAAATCTGCCCGTTCTTGTTTACGTGCACGGAGGCAATAACCAGACTGGCCATTCCAGGGAAATCCCCGGCAAACAGATCGTCTTCGACAACAACTGTATTTATGTCTCCCTCAATTACCGCCTTGGTCTTTTCGGGTTTAACTGCCTGCCGGCCCTGGTGAGCGGAGAGGATGCAACGGGCAACTTTACCATGCTGGATATCGCAAAGGCTCTCGACTGGGTAAAGGAAAACATAGCCGCATTCGGAGGCGACCCGGAAAACATCACCATTTCCGGTTTTTCCGCAGGCGGTCGTGACGTGATGGCCATGCTCGTCAGCCCTCTTTTTGCCGGCAAATTCAACAAAGCGATCGCATTCTCCGGAGGTATGACGATCGCCGATCAGACGGCTTCGGCCAGCCAGATCGCCTGGGCCATCGCTCCGCTGGCCGTTGAGGACGGCCTGTTCGAGGATGAGGCAGAGGCGCAGAAATGGCTCCTGACCGATGGCGATGATGTGAGAGAATTTCTCTTTGGCCTGACTCCCGACCGGGTCTGCGCACTGATGGGAAATGCGGGCATTCGCATGAGCGCCTTCCCGCATCTGTACAATGACGGCATCGTTCTTCCCGAAGAAGGCTTCGACACCGACACCTACAATCAGGTTCCGCTTCTGATGCTGACCGGCGCGACGGAGTTCAGCCTTTTCTGCAACTTTGACGGATATTTCTTCTCTCCGGCCATGACGGAATTGGATGAAGAAACCCAGGAAGCAGCCAAAACCTTTGCCCGCATCTACGGCTCGGATATGTACCGCATTTTCAACGGCCAGTGCAGCGCCCAGAAAATGTTCGACAAATATCAGGAAAAGATCTACCTCGCTCAGGTGGAATACGGCTCCGTAAACAGCGCCACCTTCCTTCCGGCCATGGGCTCCTTCCACGGCATCTTTGTACCGATGCTGACGAACGACCATACCTATGGCAGCTTTGGCGACTTTACGGCTGAAGGCTTTCAGGCGATGGCCTCCGAGTTTGATCAGTACCTGGCGAATTTCCTCGCCTCCGGCGATCCCAATGCGGACGGCCTGACAGAATGGCCGGCCTGGACGCCCGAAAACAACACGTCCATGGTCTTTGACGCGGATGAAACCACTCCGGTCATCGAGGCAAAGGATGTTTCCACGACCTATGAAGACATCATGGCGCGGATGGATGCAGACGAAACCATTACGGAGGATGTAAAGATGAACATGATCCGTAATGTCATGAACGGACGCTGGTTCAGTGCTGCGATGGATGAACATTACGGAAACGAATCTCTCTGGCACTGAGTCGTTAAGATAAGTCAGGGGGACAGGTTCCTTAATGAGTCAGGAGGCCAGGTTCCTTGAGTGAGTCAGGGGCCGGGTTCCTTAAGTGAGTCAGGGGCCGGGTTCCTTGAGTGAGTCAGGGGGACAGGTCCCTTGACTC
>JAFWDX010000010.1 GCA_017515945.1 Blautia sp.
AGCAGCCGTGGCTACGTTTTGTTCTGAGGGCCTGCCCCCGTATAGCAAGAGGGACAGGTTCCTTGACTCATGAGTCAAGGAACCTGTCCCTCTGACTCATTTTGTGAAAACCCCACAATATCATAAAAATAATTTATGGAAACAATTGTATCATTAATTTGATTTTCTTTCAACCCAGGATTAAAATAAGCTCATCAGATAACGAACACGCAATCGGCCGTTGCAAAGTTGTTTCGAAAACAAAATTTCAGGAGGACAGATGCTATGTCACCAACAACCATTACACTCCTCTTTCTGGCCTTTGCAGTCATCAGCTTTGTGCTTGAAAAGATCCCGCTCGGGCTGACGGCCACGATTGTCGCGCTTGGTCTGAATCTGACAGGTGTGCTGGACACCTCGGAGACTTTTGCCGGATATGTCAACAGCAACGTCATCTTATGCGTTGGGATGTTCGTCGTCGGGCAGGCGCTTTTTGAAACCGGCATGGCAAACAAGATCGGCGGCATCGTAACAAAATTCGCGAAGAGTGAGCGTATGCTGATCATTGCGATCATGCTGATCGTAGGAGCCATGAGCGGCTTCCTTTCCAACACCGGTACAGCCGCTGTGCTGATCCCTGTGGTATGCGGGATCGCGGATGAGTCCGGTTACTCCAGAGGACGGCTCCTGATGCCGCTGGTTTTTGCGGCGGCTCTCGGCGGAAATATTTCCATCATAGGCGCCCCCGGAAATCTGATGGGTGTCAACGCACTGCAGGAAATGGGCGAAGCGACGAGCTTCTTTATGTACGCGCCGGTCGGAATTCCCATGCTGCTGTTAGGCATTCTCTTTTACGCGACGATCGGCTTCGGCCTTCTGCCTCATGGCGACGCCGCATCCAGAACCGAAGTTGAAAATCAGAAGAAATTTGATGATATTCCTGCCTGGAAGCAGAACATGTCCCTGATCGTGCTGGTGATCGTTATTCTGGCCATGATCTTTGAAAAACAGATCGGCATCAAGCTGCAGGTAACGGCCTGCATCGGCGCCTGCGTTCTGGTGCTCGCCGGTGTTGTCACAGAGAAAGAAGCCCTGAAATCGATTGACCTCAAGGTCGTCCTGCTGTTCGGCGGATCCCTGGCCCTGGCTGCCGCGCTGGAGAAAACAGGCGCCGGCGCACTGATCGCTGACACCATCGTAGGTGCCCTCGGATCTGAACCGAACCCCAGAGTCCTGTTGCTGGTAATCTTCCTGGTCGGCTGTGCGCTGACGAACTTTATGTCAAATACGGCAACGACGGCACTCATGGTCCCGATCGCCACATCCCTGGCCTCCAGCCTCGGAGCGGATCCCCGTTCCATGATCATCGCGACCGTCATCGCCTGCTCCTGCGCATATGCAACACCGATCGGCATGCCCGCCAATACGATGGTGGTCGGCCTGGGCGGATTCAAATTCAATGACTATGTGAAATCCGGACTTCCGATGATCCTGATCGCGTTTGCGGTATGTATGGTGCTGCTGCCGATCCTGTTCCCGTTCTATCCGTAAGCTGACGGGTGAAGGATTCAGTCGATGAAATCATTCAAACACAATGTAACTGTTCTGTCCGCACTGCGCGCCTGCCAGGGTGCTATGGCAGGTGCGTGAGACACAAGATGCGTAAGGCATACCTGGCAGCCATAAAAAACATTCCCGGAAGACACCTGAACCTGAGACGATAAAGGTGCGTGAGACATAGCTGCCATAAAAAGCATTCCCGGATAATACATGAACCATACACGGTATGCTTGCAGAACCATAATCATATACAGGATTAGCTGCCCGGGAACTGCAGCTTATAAAGAATTATCTACCTACGGTAACAGTCAACCGGAAATGTAATTTTTCACTGCGGTATATGAAACCAGCGTCTGAATACGCGGAGCAGCCCATATTCTGACGCCAGTATAAATAGCATGGAGGATAAAATGACACACGAAGAACAGGTAAAAAGAATGACAGAAATGATGGCCAAATTTGTCGGCCATACAGCCAAAAAACTGCCTGACGATGTGATCGCCAAGCTGGAGGAGCTCAGAAGCAAGGAAGACAGCCCCATGGCCAAGGTGATCTACGACACCATGTTCCGCAACCAGGAGCTGGCCGTAAAGCTTGACAGGCCTTCCTGCCAGGACACCGGCGTCCTGCAGTTCTGGGTAAAATGCGGTACCCGCTTCCCGCTGATCGACGATCTGGAGGCCCTGCTGAAGGAAGCCGTCATAAAGGCGACCTTTGAGACCCCGCTGCGCCACAATTCCGTGGAGACCTTTGACGAGTACAACACCGGCAAAAACGTCGGAAAAGGAACACCGACAGTCTGGTGGGACATCGTGCCGAATTCCGATTCCTGTGAAATCTACACTTACATGGCCGGCGGCGGCTGCACACTGCCTGGCAATGCCACCGTCCTCATGCCCGGCGAAGGTTACGAAGGCGTGACGAAATTTGTTCTGGACAGAATGACCAGCTATGGCCTGAATGCCTGTCCGCCGCTGCTGGTCGGCGTTGGTGTCGCGACCTCCGTGGAAACAGCCGCGCTTCTTTCCAAAAAAGCCCTGATGCGTCCCATCGGTTCCCACAATGAGAATGAGCGGGCGGCCAAGATGGAAAAGCTCCTGGAGGACGGGATCAATGCCATCGGCCTCGGACCGCAGGGTATGGGCGGCAATTATTCCGTCATGGGCGTTCACATTGAGAACACGGCGCGCCATCCCTCCGCGATCGGCGTGGCAGTCAATGTAGGCTGCTGGAGCCACAGGAGAGGGCACATTATTTTTGACAAGGACCTGAACTACACGATCACAACACATTCGGGGGTAGAATTATAATGGTAGAATATAAGGATGGAAAGAAAATTCTCGTGACACCGATTTCAGCAGAAGACCTGGCCGACATCAAGATCGGCGATATCCTCTATCTGTCCGGCAGCCTTACGACATGTCGTGACGTGGCTCACCGCCGCGTCGTCGAGGAAGGCAGGGAGATCCCCGTGGATGTGCGGAACAACGCCATCCTGCACGCCGGCCCCATCATCCGTCCGCTGGAGAATGACAAATTCGAGATGGTTTCCGTAGGACCGACGACCTCCATGCGCATGGAGAAATTTGAGTATGAATTTGTAAAGACCACAGGCGTCCGCGTGATCGTGGGCAAGGGCGGTATGAAAGAGCAGACCGCTGCCGCATGTAAGGACTTCGGCTGCATTCACGTGGTCATTCCCGCCGGCAACGCCGTCGTGGCAGCCGTCGCGGTGGAAGAAATCGAACGCGCGGAATGGAGAGACCTGGGCATGCCGGAGACTCTCTGGAACTGCCGCGTGAAGGAATTTGGTCCGCTTATCGTTTCCATCGATGCGCAAGGCAGAAATTACTTCGAAGAGAAGAAGGTAGAGTATAATAAGAGAAAAGACGAGCAGATCGCGAAGATCAGCGCGCAGGTCGGGTTTATAAAATGAAATGCGGGGACGGTTCTTTGGGCACAGAGAATCGTCCCCTGTGTGCCATATAGAAACCGGGGAGCCCTGTCCTGTGTACAATTAGTATACGCGATTGCTGCACAGAGCCCCGTCCCCTGTGTGCAAAAGAAAGGAATAAATATGCAGAAATATAAAATAGCCGTGATCCCGGGCGACGGGATCGGACCGGAGGTCATGAGAGAGAGCGTAAAGGTGCTGGAGCACGTCGCAGGAGCGGACGGCAGCTTTGCATTCGATTTTACATGGTTCCCGTGGGGATGTGAATATTACCTGAAAAACGGAGAAATGATGCCCGCTGACGGCATGGACATTCTCAGCGGTTTTGACGCGATCCTCCTGGGCGCGGTCGGCTTCCCGGGAGTTCCGGACCACATTTCCCTCAGAGACCTGTTGCTCCGGATCCGGCATGATTTTGACGAATACATCAACCTCCGTCCTGTCAAGCTTCTGCAAGGTGCATCCTGTCCGCTGGCCGGCGTCCGTCCCGGTGATGTCGACATGCTCTTTGTGCGGGAAAACAGCGAAGGAGAGTACAGCGGGCAAGGGGCCTGGCTGTACAAAGATACGCCACAGGAGGTCGTGATCCAGGACAGCGTCTTCTCCAGAAAAGGCACAGAGCGGGTGATCCGCTATGCCTATGAACTGGCGCGCAAAGAAAAAAAGACCCTGACCAGTATTTCCAAAGGAAACGCTCTCAACTACTCCATGGTGTTCTGGGACCAGATCTTTGCGGAAGTCGGCCGCGACTACCCGGATGTAGAGACCCATTCACTGCTCGTGGACGCTGCGTCCATGTTCATGGTCAAAGACCCGAAAAGATTCCAGATCGTGGTGACCTCCAACCTCTTCGGCGATATCCTGACAGACCTTGGCGCCGCCATCGCCGGAGGCATGGGACTGGCAGCAGGCGCCAACCTGAACCCGGAACGAAAATACCCCTCCATGTTCGAGCCGATCCACGGCTCCGCCCCCGACATCGCCGGCAAAGGAACCGCGAACCCTCTTGCCGCGATCTGGTCCGCGTCCCAGCTGTTGGATTTCTTCGGCTATGAAGACTGGGGAGCACGGATCATCCAGGCGATCGAAAAGCTCCTCATCAGCAAAGAAGCCCTGACACCCGATCAGGGCGGTGCGGCGACCACGGAAGAATGTACGGCGGCATTGCTGAGATACATCAGGTGAGTCAGAGGGACAGGTTCCTTGACTCATGAGTCAAGGAACCTGTCCCTCTGACTCAT
>JAFWDX010000011.1 GCA_017515945.1 Blautia sp.
AGAGGCACTCGCATGTCCGGGCCCCATACTGCTGGATTGCTGGATCGACCGTGATCTGAGCGTTTATCCCATGGTACCGGCGGGAGCCAATATAGATGAAGTTTTTGACGAGGAGGATATGAAGAACAATGAGCAGAGTGTATAACTTTTCCGCAGGCCCGGCCGTGCTGCCCGAGGAGGTTCTCCGTGAGGTGGCTGCTGAAATGCTTGACTACAACGGGACAGGGATGTCCGTGATGGAGATGAGCCACAGGAGCAGCGCGTTCCAGGAGATCATCGACACGGCCGAGGCGGATCTGAGAGACCTGCTGGCGATTCCGGACAACTACAAGGTGCTGTTCCTGCAGGGCGGCGCGTCACAGCAGTTTGCCATGATCCCGATGAACCTGATGCGCAACCGGGTGGCGGATTTTATCGTGACGGGTCAGTGGGCCAAAAAGGCCTGGCAGGAAGCCGGGAAATACGGAAAGGCCAACAAGATCGCTTCCTCCGAGGACAAGACCTTCTCTTATATCCCGGATTGCTCGGATCTGCCGGTAAGCCCGGACGCGGATTATGTATACATCTGTGAAAACAATACCATCTACGGCACCAAATTCCACACGCTGCCCAACACCAAGGGCAAGGATCTGGTGGCGGATGTTTCCTCCTGCTTCCTTTCCGAGCCGGTCGATGTGAGCAAATATGCCATCCTCTATGGCGGCGTGCAGAAAAATATCGGCCCGGCCGGCATGGTGATCACCATCATCCGCGAGGATCTGATCACGGATCAGGTGCTCCCGGGGACGCCGACCATGCTCACCTACAAGACCCATGCGGACGCAGGTTCTCTGTACAATACGCCTAACGCTTACTGCATCTATGTGTGCGGCAAGGTCTTTAAATGGCTCAAATCCATGGGCGGTCTGGAGGAGATGAAGCGCCGCAATGAGGAAAAGGCAAAAATCCTGTACGATTTCCTGGACAGCAGCACTCTTTTCAAGGGAACCGTCGTTCCGCAGGACCGTTCTCTGATGAATGTGCCTTTCATCACCGGCGACAAGGACATGGACGCGAAGTTCGTCAAGGAAGCCGCTGCGCAGGGACTGGTCAATCTCAAAGGACATCGTTCTGTCGGCGGCATGCGCGCGAGCATTTACAATGCCATGCCCAAGGCCGGCGTCGAGGCGCTGGTCGCCTTTATGAAACGCTTTGAGGAGGAGAACTGACCATGTTTCAGTACTATTGCCTGAACCCGATCGCTGAAAAGGGCCTGGCCCTGTTCAGCGACAGATACAAAAAAACCGAGACACCCGAGGATTGCGACGCGATCCTGGTGCGCAGCGCCCAGATGCACGAGATGACCCTCTCACCGCAGGTGAAGGCCGTGGCCAGGGCCGGCGCGGGTGTGAATAACATTCCGGTGAAGGAATACGCCCAGCAGGGCATCGTGGTGTTTAACACGCCCGGCGCCAATGCCAACGGCGTTAAAGAGCTGGTGCTGGCCGGCATGCTCCTGGCGTCGAGAGATATCGTCGGCGGGATCGAATGGGTCGAGCGCGAGAAGGACAGAGAGGATATCAGCAAGCTGGCGGAAAAGCAGAAAAAGCAGTTCGCCGGCTGCGAGATCATGGGTAAGAAGCTGGGCATCATCGGCCTTGGCGCCATCGGCACCATGGTGGCCAATTCGGCTACGGCGCTGGGGATGGAGGTATACGGATATGATCCGTTTATCTCGGTCGACGCCGCGTGGAACCTTTCCAGGACGATCCGCCACAGCAAATCCCTGGATGAGATTTACACGGAGTGTGACTATATCACGATCCATGTGCCGCTGATGGATGACACCCGCGGGATGATCGGGCGCGAGGCCTTTGAAAAGATGAAGCACGGCGTTGTGCTCCTCAACTTTGCCCGTGATGTACTGGTGGATGAAAAGGCTCTGCTGGAGGCCATGGACTCGGGCAAGGTCAAAAAGTATGTGACGGATTTCGCCAATCCCATCGTGGCCGGCCATGAGAACATCCTGGTGACGCCGCATCTGGGCGCCTCCACAGAGGAGTCTGAGGAGAACTGCGCGGTGATGGCGGTCAAGGAGCTGCGGGATTTCCTGGAGAACGGCAACATCCGTAATTCCGTGAATTATCCCAACTGCGATATGGGCACCTGTGTGGCTGTGGGCAGGATCGCGCTGCTGCACCGCAATATTCCCAACATGATCAGCCAGGTCACACGGATACTGGGAAATGAAGGGCTGAATATCGCGGATATGACCAACAAGAGCAAAGGGGAATTTGCTTATACGCTGATCGATCTGGAGAATATCGCTTCCGCGAAAGCGCTGGATGAGCTGGCTGCGATCGAGGGCGTTTTCCGGGTGAGGGTCGTGCGCTGACGATCAGGATGAAACGTTAACAGACGGTAACTGTGAAGGAGATTGTGACTGAACAGTTACAACAGACGTTATAATGAGGCGTTATCAGCAATAAAATGAGGCGTTATAAGAAAAGAAAGACTTTACTTAATGAAGCGGACACCAGACTTGTCTCGGGTATTCTGAGCCGGCGGCCGCTGTCTTCGCCTGCATGGCGCAGGCGGAGGAGGCGGCTCAGGCTGCTGACGGGACTGCTGCGCCACGACAAGCAGGTGAATGCGGCGCTGGGGGCGCTGAGGCGCGTCTGGAGCGGATGGCGCAAATGAGTCAGAAGGCCAGGCGAGTCAGGGGGCCAGGTGCATCCATGAGTCAGGGGTCAGGCGCCTCAATGAGTCACGGGGACAGGTTCCTTGAC
>JAFWDX010000141.1 GCA_017515945.1 Blautia sp.
CAATGCGTCCCTCCTGCAGAGCAGGGAACACAAAAATATTGAGCAGCAGGATCACTGCAACAGCGATCAGATAGTACACATAGATCGGCTTTTTTTCCCTGTCAGGTTTGTGGTTGCGTAAATCATTCAGATTCATATGATCACTCCTTTATTCTGAATGTCTGTCCTGCGTAACTGGTAACTGTTCAGTCACTGTCCGTCGGATCAGATTGAGAAAAAAATAACACTTTCCGTTTCTGATTTCAATCACTCTGAACCTTATTTTAGATAATCTTTAGGAATATTTATGTGATTTTTATTTTTTTCACAGTTTCATCACACAAAGACGGGCTTCGATCTGCCGGGCAGCTTCAGACGGGCTGCCGGAATTATCGAGGACAAAATCAGCCTGCTGCCGGTACCAATCATCCGTCGGCTGAGCTTTCAGCACATCCATGCATTTCTCCCTGGAATATCCCCTGGATTCCATCAGGCGTTGGATCCGTGTTTCCCTGTCGCACCGAATGACCCAGATCTCGTCGCAGAACTCCTGATATCCTGCCTGCAGGAGAAGCGCGGCTTCCACCGCTGCCAGTTTTCTCCCTTTTTCCCTTTCTGCCTCCAATTGTTCCAGGATCCGCCGATGTACGGCCGGATGGATGATCCGGTTCATCCGCTCCAGCTTTTCGTCATCTCTGAACAGGATCGCGGCTGCTTTTTTCCGGTCGATCCTGCCGTCCGGATCACATACATCTGAACCAAGAAGGTTCAACACAGCATCATAACAGACCTCTCCCGGCTCCATCACCTGATGGCCGGTCTCATCCGCGCGCAGAACAAAGGCATGATGTTTTTCTTCCAGAAGAGTCAGGATCGTGCTCTTGCCGGCTCCGATCCCGCCGGTGATACCCAGAATATACATATTTCTTCCCCATAATCGATCTCGCGTAACTGTGAAGGAGCTTGTTACTGAACAGTTACCTCACTTTTGATGATGAGCCTCTTCCTCCAGACTGGCCAGATACTGGGCGGCGTCGTCCGGAACATCATCCAGGTTATCTCCGACCTCAATAAGGAGCGGCTGCTTTTTATAGAAAATATCATACATGACAGGCACAATATACAAGGTCATGAATGTGGAATAAAGCAGACCTGACGCAATGACCAGAGCCATTCCGCCGGCCATCTGGCTGCCCATGCCTTCGCTGGCGATCATCTGAACCATCGCCAGGATCGTCGTCAGCGCAGTCATCATGATCGGACGCATACGCGTCGAACCGGCAGCAACCAGCGCTGTCCTTCTGTCCAGTCCGCCGATACGCAGCTGGTTTGTATAGTCGACGAACACAATGCCGTTATTGACCACGGTTCCCATCAGGATGACAAAGCCCATCAGGGAAAGCGTGTCCAGCTGTTTTCCCGCGACGAGCAGACCGATCATACCGCCGGTAAAAGCCAACGGGATCGTGAACATGACGATCATCGGCGAAAGCAGGCCCTGGAACTGGGCCACCATGATCAGATAGATGAACAGAAGGGAAAGGATGGCCAGTTCCCCCATCTTCACCAGCATCTCGTTTACTTCTTCGCTCTCACCGGCAAGCTCCAGAGAATAACCGTCCGGAAGCTTCACCTCATCCAGTTTCCCTGTCAGCTGTCTGGAAAGGAGCGTCGTATTATAGCCCTCTCCGGCCGCGGCCGTCACGGTAAGATACCGGACGGAATCTCTCCGGTTGATACCGGACAGAGAGTCGGTTTCTTCCAGGGAAGCGAATTCACCAAGCCTGTGAACGGTCGTTTCCTCCTTCTCCGGCTCCGTTTCCTCTTGTGCTGCCTCGGGGTCTGGTTCCTGTGTCTCTTCCCCCATTCCGAACATGGCCGCAAGGCTCCCCAGAGCGGAGCTGTCCATGCCCATGGCACCTGAGCCGGACAAAGATGAGTCGCCGGCACCTGCTGCCCCGATGCCGCCGGAACCCATCATCGATGCCATTCCGGACGCGGCAGAGGTACCTGATCCCATCATCGCTGCCATGGAAGAGGCCGCTGAGCCGCCTCCTCCCATCATCGCAGCCATGGAGGAAGCAGCCGAGCCGCCTCCTCCCATCATTGCAGCCATGGAGGAACCGGAACCGAGACCGGAGGATGTGTCAAACTCGATATCCAGGATGTTTTCCACCGTCAGTGGATCTGTCCCGTCGTGTATGACGACATCCATCGTATCTCCCTGATACCTGATCTTTGTGGATGTCACGGACGTCGTCAGACCTTCCATGATCTTCATATAGATCTGCGCAGTGGTGATACCCAGGGCCATGGCCTTGTCACGGACGATCACCAGGTGCAGGGTGGGATCCACCTCCTGGGAACCGTCATTTATATCGACAAAGCCATTGA
>JAFWDX010000142.1 GCA_017515945.1 Blautia sp.
CGCACCTCGCAGTAAATGCGAGGTGCTGGCTGAACAGTTACTCCGGACAGATCAATGGGAAATGATAGTTTCCTTGTACCGATCAGAATTATACTCTACCCGGAGATCATATTCAACCTGAATATATCCTCATACAACGGTGATCCTTTCACAATTCCCGATGGATCATCAAAGATCAGTTTGCCATTCATCACATCGCAAAGATCATGTACTCTCGCGATTTCCTCTCCCTTATCATTAAGGATCAGGCCGATCCATCTCCCGGTATCTTCATTGATAAACTGGAGGATCAGATGCCCGTTCATTTCTGTCGCATAAGCCAGGTTTCCGTCTTCCCGCAGCTCTCTCACAAACCGTCCGCTTTCCTGTTCGTAGAGCCTGCCATTTTCATACGCAGGCGACTCAATATACCAGGAGGCTGTGTTATATACCTCGTCAAGATTGCCCGTATACGGCTCCCCTTTTTCCTCCGACAGCAGATGTCCGTCCCCTGCATCATAGCAAAGGACCGTTCCGTCATAATAGCTGACTTCCAGATACGATACCCCGTCCTCGCGTTTATATTGCCGGTCATAGATCTGATCCGGGTCAGGGAACGATGTTTCGTTTACAACCTTTCCATTGGTATCGATGATCCTGAAATCCTTTAAAGAAAACAGCATCAGCTTTTTCTCATCTGCCGATATCCGTGTCTCCAGATGGAAATACTCCGGATCATAGGAAAAAAGCTTTCCGTCCTCATGCGTGTCCAGCCTGAGGATATGCAGGCCCGGCTGATCATAACTGCCAAATATTGCTGTGTCCTGTCCCAGACAAAGCAGGTTTTCACTGGCGGCTGCTTTGTATGCCGCGATCTCCTTTGCATGACCTTCAAAAAAGAGCACGGTATCCTTATCCGCGATCACGGAGTATTCGCCGGAATGTGCATAATCCTTCACGTTATGCCGGGTGGTGACCAAGCCCTGCTGATCACCCGTATCCGGTTCCATTCTCACCAGGTAATTATCCTGGCTGACATATATGCCGGACGTATCCGTTTTTACCCTGACCCTGGTGTCACTGTGAAAACCTCCTGTCTGAGTGCCGGCATCCATATCGACAATTGCAAAATCACATCCGTCTGTACCCTCCGCAGAAAAAGCCAGGTACTTTTCAAAGAAACCGCCGCTGAACCAGTTGTATCCGGCATCCTTCTGTCCCAGTGTTGCTATGGGCTTTCCCGTGTTAAGATCATACACACGGATCACTCCATCCGCCGTGCTCAAAGCCAGCAGCGTCCCTTCATCATCTATACAGAAGAGGCTGTCCCGGGTATTCACAAAAGAATCCTTTACACGGCTTTTGAGCGGGTCCTGGACAGACAGTTCATGAATCATTTCTCCCGATCCTGTATCATATACATAGCAGAAATGTCCGTCCCTGCTGAGCGCGGCGATCAGATTTTTATCCGCGGAAGCTGCAATCTCGATCACATCCATCCCTGTCCACACGATCTCTTTTTTCGCCAGATCATATGCGGTAAGCTTTTCATTTCCGGCGTATACCATCATGGCGTTTCCAGCGAAACAAAGACCTGCGCGGGCGGAATCGGCCGCTTCAAAGGTGTAAACCTTTTCCATCGTCTTTGTATCCAGCACAACACCCTCTGTCCCACAGAGCGCAAAAGCATATGTTCCGTCCGGAGACAGTTCCAGACTCAGCGGATCAGAAGGGAGTGCTGCCACATCATACGGTTTAAAAGAAGCCGAGAGATCGTATACCCCAGATACAGTCGTATACACCTCCTGAAGCCTTGCAGGATATAACGGTGTAAATAAGCTGCGGGACTTTTTGGCCGCCTTATTCAGCAGGGTCATCGCTTCCGTCCGCTTCCCCTCATCGTATGCCCTCTGGGCATACTCTGCTGTTTTGAGCCATTCCTCTCTTGTTTTCATCCGCCGCAGGCCTGTGTATCCGCTCAATATGCCCATTCCAAGCAGAACGCAGAGTGCGATCAATGAAGCCTTTGCCTTTTTATGCAGGGATCTGATCCTTCTGTCGCAACGCTTCAGATCAAGGATGGCATTTTTCATCTCAACCGCAGTCTGATAACGTTCATCCGGATTTGGCCGCATGGCTTTACTGATGACAGCCGCGATATTTTCCGGGCATTCTTTCCCGGTAAGAGGTACTACTTCCCGGGCATCCGATGCAGGTCTTTTTCCCGAAAACAGACGGTACATGGTGGCGCCGGCGCTGTATACATCCGAGCGTACATCCGGTTTGACCTTTCTCCTGCCGGTCATGTAAGAACTGCCTGTAAAGACAAACGCATTCCCGGAGGAGCTCTGAGATCCTGTATGATATTCGGAGACAGGCTCCTTTGCCTCGCTCTTATCTGATGAAATGACCGAATCGGACGAGTAATCGATCCCATAATGTTCAGGAGATGAGTAGCCGGCCGTGTATCCGAACGCATTGGAATCTCCCAGCGCCCTGGAAATGTTAAAATCGATCAGGCAGATCCTTCCGTCCGGCCGGAGGATCAGGTTGGACGGTTTTATATCACAATGCACAAAGCCCTGAGGGGGATTTCCGTGGATCGGACTGTGCAGATAATCCAAAGCGCTCAGCAGCTGCAGCATCCAGGTAAGGATCGTTTTCTGGTCATATTGCCTGCCCTGCTTCAGGAGCTGGTGAAGACTTTCTCCCTCAATATATTCCATGACTGTAAAGACTGTCCCATTTTCCACAAAATAGTCGTATACCTGTGGAATATATGGATTGCTCAACGTCTTCAGAATATCTACTTCCCGGCGCAGCGCGTATTCCTTTGTTGTGACCGGCCGTTTGTCTGCCTTGAGAACTACCTGCTTTCTCAGTCTCTTATGAAAAGCCAGATATACGACCCCTCCGCCGCCGGATCCGATTTCACCGCATATTTCATATATATCTTCTAAAGTTGACATTTATTATTCTCTCCAGACACCGTATTCCTCATCCAGGATTTCAGTAAGGCGCGCTTCTTTTTTGCGAAAAACAAGTGCCCTGATCAGAAATAACAACAATGTAATGATCGTCAGGGCAATTCCCCCGTAATACAATGATTCATCCGGAAATAATAAAGACATTGATGACCACCCTTCCGTCTGCAAAAATATCCGCAGCCTCTTATGCAATTCCCCTCATACTCCTGCCGGAACGTACACAGACCGGATTCGGATTTTTGTCCCGGCTTGTATATCTGCAGAAAACAAGGATATTGTCTTTAAAGTACTCATACATGTTCACGTACAACGGTTCCCCTTCCCAATCCACTTCATAATGCAGGAAATGCCCGGGGTATCCTTCGATCAGCGTATCGTACCCGATCATACTATACTCGTCCACCCCCGGCGTGTTTTGAGAAATATAGTGTTCCATGATGCCATAGGTCAGATCCCGATTGGGATCATCTTTAAAAAGGTCGGCAGAATAATTGTAACTGCCATAACTGTCCGTATAATCAACAAATCTCCATGCAGCAGTTGTCGTATCGGAGCCTGAACCTGTATATATCTGGCTTTCAGCGTCTTCCTGTACCAGTATCATATCGGTCATCTCCAGATACTGAATAATCTGATATTGTCTGTAGAACGCATTCGGATCATTTTCCAGACTGTCGGTATAATACTTCTTTCTTTTTACGATATACCCATATCGGTCATCGATTCTGGTAAGATACCACTTTGTCTCTTTGCCGTTTTTCATCCCATGGGCTTCGCCGAGAAGCTCCACGGAAGTACGGGGAAGAACCTGTGCGAATATCTCACCTGCGTCATCCGGTATATTTCTTGCCTTCAGATTGTTTTCCGCGATGACGTAACGAACCTTAGGCGTTTCATATCGACGGATCCTGTATCCCTTAAAATCCTCTGTCTGCCCTTCATGTGTATATCCGATATAGTATGTATAATCATCCTCCAGGCACAGTTCCACCTTTGCATACCGGCCCAGTGCAAGGTTAAAGAATGTCCAGACCTTCCCATCCTGATCCTCCAGCTCGATATCGTATAAGGTATCCGGGCGGACATACTGGTGGATCCAGTTTCTCCTGATCACGATCTGGGAGACAGCCATGATCTCCGATATCTCCCTGGGTGTGCCAAAATCCCGGGCATTGATGGTCTCACCACCGTCCAGTACACAGGCACGCATGATCCTCATCCTTTTAGCCTTACACCCGGTCATGTTCATCAGTTCAACGTCGGATCGTGTTCCATCCTGATATGCAAAAACGACGGCAGCTGATTCCGTTGTCTCCGTCTGTGCTCCTTCCGGATCTGACTTTTCGATTACGGCTGCCTGGATATCTGTCGTCAGATCTCCGGACTCATAATCATAATAATAATCTGATACCGACATATTGATTCCATAATAGTACCGGTACCCGGAAGGCTCCGGATGTACTTGTTCCCCCTTTTCATAAATGCTCTTAAACCAGCATTTTCTCCCAGGCGCAAGTGGAACTGTCGTGTCGGCATTATTATTTTTCAGGATCGTATTGTCTTTATCCAGAATATTGACTATTATATCGACATTGTTGATAAACTCTCCTGAAGTATTTTCCACCCACATTCCGTAATAATCGTATTCGCTGTCTGGATCACTCTGGTCTAAACTCTGTTCAAAACC
>JAFWDX010000143.1 GCA_017515945.1 Blautia sp.
GAACCTGTCCCCCTGACTCACCGAACCTGGACCCTGACTCACCGAACCTGGACCCTGACTCACCGAACCTGGCCACCTGACTCATTTCGGTACTGCGCAGGCGTACATCCTTCTACATCCCTGAAGCACTTGATAAAGTAATTGACCGTATTGAAGGCAAGCTGGTCGGAGATCTCACGTATGCTCAGCTTTGTGGTCCTGAGCAGGATCCTGGCCCTTTCCACTTTGACACTGCGGATATAGCTGCTCACAGACTGGCCGGTCTCGTTTTTGAATTTTTCGGTCAGGTAATATTCGGAGTAGCCGACCAGGGCGGCGAGGTCCGCTGTGCGGATCCTGCGGTTCAGACTCAGTTCTATGTAGTCGCAGCATCTCTGAATCGCCGGTGAGTAATCGGGGTTGGCGCGGAGGTGATGGACCCGGTAGATGAAGTCATGGTACATGGCGTGGGAAAGGGCATTGAGTTCACCGGAATCACGGCAGTCTTCCACGGTCTGGATATAGGAGTCTCCCAGCGGGTAGGCGATCTCCGGGGAGAGTCCTCCTTCCATCGCAGCGCGGCTCACCAGGGTGATAAAGACGATAATGCTGGTCTTCTGCTGCCGGAGGGGGTTCTTCCCCTGGACCGGGACGCCGGAGCTCAGGCTGGCGCTTCTCTGGAAGATCCAGCCGTAATTGATGATGTTGCCGTCTCTCACCATCTGGAGCAGAGCCTGCTCGGCCTGATAGACTTTATTCCGATCGCGTTCCGCGGACGGCTGCAACTGCTCCCGGGAGCAAGCAGGCGTCTTGCCATTATTCCCCCCGCCTGTCTCATCCGGCGCTGGCGTCCGCCCCCGGTAGTGCGCAGGCGTCCTGCCATTATTCCCCCCGCCTGCCTCATCCGGCGCTGGCGTCCGCCCCCGGTAGTGCACAGGCGTCCTGCCAGACAGTGAAGGCTTTGCATCCGCAGGAGGCTGCGACCAGTCCTGTGGGAGGGTCGACTCATCCATCAGAAGAGCTTCCGGGCCGAGCTGCTGGCCCGTAAGAATATTATGCACCAGCATGACGTAGCGCGAAAAGATCGCAAAGGACATGACCGGCAGCTCCTGCAGCAGCCGGATGAGCTCCGAGGCCCAGCGGGCATTTTCCAGGATGTGCGTGAAAGGACGAAGTCCGGTCCTGAGCTGGACCTCATCAGGCTGCGTATAAAAGACCGGTCCCACGGCAAATACCAGCGCCCGGTCCCGTCCGGCTTCGTAGGTAAGAGCCCACTGCATGCCGATCGGTGACCCGATGATGCAGGGAAGACTGCGGGAGGAATCCGCCGCGTAGGAAATGAGCTTTTCAGTACAACCCAGCACACGGAAAGCCTGTTCAAAAACGGACCGTTCTCTCTCCGGGCAGGAAGTGGCGATGTATTTTCCCTCCCGATCGTAGCACCATACATACAGTTTTTCGCTGCTGCCGATCAGGCTTTCCAGCAGGAGCAGATCATCCTCTGCACGGGTCATGAATTGTTGTAGCCTATGGTCTTCCATCTCCGTCTCCTCATCATAAGAAAAGTGTTGAAATCATCGTATCATGAGGAGCATTTCCATGCAAGAAAACTATCCTGAATTTTTGTAACTTTTCCCCACTTTTTGAGTTTACGCCCTCTTCAGTCTTCCGGTATCATTAAAGTATCAATCCTGCTCAGTCACGAGCTCCTTACCCCACAGATATCATTTACAAAGGAGGAACACCCATGGCAAAAGAAAACCTGACCCCCAGCCAGACAGACGGCGTTGCATACCGCCGCGCAAAACTGTGGCAGATCATCCTGGTCGCCTTCAACGCTTTCAACGGCATGGCCATGTATTTCCTGATCGGCCTTGCCAGCTACTCGGCCAGCATCGGCTACGGCATCGCAACGCTCGTGGTCGGCGGACTGCTGACCTTTACCCGTATTTTTGACGCGGTCACAGATCCGCTGCTCGCTTTTGTGTATGACCGCTGCAACACGCCCTTCGGAAAGGTCCGTCCTCTGATGCTGCTGGGATGGATCATCCAGAGCGCCGGCGTATTGTGCATGTTCAACTTTTTCTCCGATAAAGGACACGGCGTGGGCCTGTTCCTGCTGTTTTACATGGTCTACGTCATTGGCTATACGATGGTGAACATGACCGCACAGACCCTGCCCGCTCTGATGACGAACGATCCGAAACAGCGTCCCACCGTGGGTGTGTGGCAGACGGCGCTGAACTATATCACCCCGATGGCCCTGAATATCCTGGTCTATACCAAACTCATGCCCGCCTTCGGAGGCAGCTTCAATCAGGACTTCCTGAATATGGTGACCTGGCTTTGTGTCGCCCTTTCCTTCCTGGGCGTGGTGCTGGTCTGCATCGGCATCGCGGAGTATGACAAACCGGAGAACTTTGAAGGAATCGGCAGGAAAGAGCGTCTGAAGATCAAAGATATGCTGAATGTGCTTGGCCACAACAAGCCGCTGCAGAGCTACATCATCTCCGCGTCCTCCGACAAGATTGCCCAGCAGGCCTCCTCGGCATCCATCGTCAGTACCATGCTCAACGGCATCCTGATCGGCAACATGGGCCTGGCCACCACACTGAGCATGATCGGCATGCTTCCCTCCATTCTCTTTGCCATCCTTGGCGCGCGCTACGCGGGTAAGCATGGCAACAAAGAGTCCATCGTAACCTGGACCCGCAACTCCATCATCGCGAATGTGGTCATGATCTTCTTCTTTGTCATCACATTTACGACCGGAGGTACCCACACGATCGCACACATGGGCGTCACCATGATCGTTTTTGTAGTGCTGACCTTCCTGGTCAACGGCTTTTCCATGTGCGTCACGACGGCGAATACCGGTTTCATGGCGGATATCATCGACTTTGAGCTGGACCGCAGCGGAAAATATATCCCCGCCGTCATCACCGGCACCTACTCTCTGGTGGACAAGATCGTCTCCTCATTCTCTGCCGCCATCGCCACCGGCTGCGTTGCCCTGATCGGTTATAAGTCGACCATGCCCCAGCCCACGGACGAAGCGACGGCCGGAGTGTTCTGGATGACCATGTTCCTGCGCTATGGTCTGGCGATCTTTGGCTTTATCTGCACGCTGCTGGCCATGAGAGGCTGTAAGCTGGACAAAGCAGAGATGGTCGAGGTACAAAAGCGCATCGCCGAAAAAAGGCTGAGAAACAAAGTGCCTATCTCGAGAAAGAATTACATAAAGGAGATCCTGAAAATGCGTAAAATTACAGCCCTGACAGAGGGATGGCGTTTCTTAAAGTCCGGCCTCCCCGTGGAAACCGCCATGGAACAGGCCGCCGCCGGCGAGGCTGTCACCCTGCCCCATACCTGGAATGCCGCAGACGGTCAGGACGGAGGCAATGATTATCACCGCGGTCTGTGCTGGTATATCCGTGAACTGAGCGAAGCGGAATGCAGCGGAGAAAAGCTTTTTCTGGAGCTGAACGGCGCCGCCCATACCTGTGAAGTCTGGCTGAACGGCCGAAAGCTGGCCCGTCATGAGGGCGGCTATTCCGCCTTCCGGGTGGAGCTGTCTGATGTGCGGAAGGATAAAAACATCCTGGCCATCTCTGTCAGCAACGAAGAAAACGATCAGGTTTACCCTCAGAAGGCGGATTTCACCTTCTATGGCGGCCTGTACCGCACCGTAAATCTGATCGCGGTCCCGGAGGAACATTTTGAACTCCTGAAGGACGGAACGCCCGGCATCAAGGTCACGCCTGTCGTGGACCTGGAAAAAAGGATCGCGAAGGTAACGGTAGAAACCTGGCATAACGGCCGCAGCGTGGAGATCACTGTTGACGGACAGACGCAGACCGTGGAACGGTGCGCCTGTTTCATGATCGAGAATGTCCGTCTCTGGGACGGAGTGGATGACCCTTATCTCTATACAGCCGTTGCAAAGCTTCCTTCGGGCGACGAGATTTGTGCCCGCTTTGGCTGCCGGGTCTTTTCCTGTGACCCGGAGCGCGGATTTTTCCTCAACGGCAGGAGCTATCCCCTGCGGGGCGTAAGCCGCCATCAGGATCTCAAAGGCAAGGGAAACGCCCTAAGTCCGGAGGATCACGCCGCGGACATGGCGATCATCCGTGAGCTGGGAGCAAACACCCTGCGCCTGGCCCATTATCAGCATGCACAGGAGTTTTATGACTTGTGCGACGAAAACGGCATCGTTGTCTGGGCGGAGATCCCGTACATCACGATGCATATGGCAAACGGAAAGCAGAACACCCTCAGTCAGATGCGGGAGCTGATCACCCAGTGCTATAATCATCCTTCGATCGCTGTCTGGGGCCTTTCCAATGAGATCACCGCCGCCAGCGCGGTAAACGAGGAGCTCCTCGAAAACCACCGGGAGCTGAATGACCTGTGCCACAGGCTCGACCCCACCCGGCTGACCACGATGGCCAATGTGTTCATGCTGGAGACCGACAGTCCCATTCTCCGGATCCCGGACATCAACAGCTATAACCTTTACTTCGGTTGGTATCTGGGCGAGTTGGAACAGACAGACGAATTTTTTGACGAGTACCATGCGAAATATCCGGACCGCGTCATCGGCTTTTCCGAATACGGCGCCGACGCGAATCCCGCTTTCCACTCTTCCACACCCGAAAAAGGCGACTACACCGAGGAGTATCAGGCGCTGTACCATGAGCATATGCTGCGCATGATCGGTGCCAGGCCTTATCTCTGGGCCACCCATGTCTGGAATCTTTTCGACTTCGCCGCGGACGGACGTGATGAAGGCGGAAAGCACGGGGAGAATCAGAAAGGACTCGTCACCTTTGACCGGACCCTGCGCAAGGATGCCTTTTATCTTTACAAAGCCGCCTGGAACCGGAGGGAGCCCTTTGTTCATCTCTGCGGTAAGCGTTATGTGAACCGCTGCGAAGAAGAGACAGAGATCAAGGTCTATTCCAACCGGCCGGAGGTCTCTCTCTATGTGGACGGCACCCGCATCGCATCACAGAGCGGCGAAACGGTATTCCGTTTCCGGATCCCGCTCCTTGGAGAGCATCTGATCCGCGCCGAGGCAGAGGGCTGCAGCGACACCATGTGCATACGGCGCGTGAATGAGCCGGATGAGAGCTATATCTTTAACAAAGCTGCCTCCTCCGTCACGAACTGGTTCGACTCGGAGGATCTGGATCCCTCCTGCTTCTCCATCAATGACACACTGGGTGAGATCCGCTCCCATCCGCAGGCCGGTCCCATCGTGGAGGCCATGATGGCCAGAGGTGCGGCGGAGCGCGGAGATGTCGCCAATGCCGTCAAGGACAATCCCGCCCTGCAGCGGATGATGGCCCGGATGACCATGCTGAGCCTTCTGAAGCAGAGCGGCGCGGATGAAGAAAGCATTAAGCAGCTCAACCGGGTCTTACAGGGAATAAAAAAATGAAAAAAGGCGTACAGCAGATCATGCTGGGCACTGTGACTGCATCCGAGGCACAGGCCCGGGAGACATTGAAAAGGATCAAAGCCGCCGGCTACGACGGCCTAGAGCTCAACCGCTTTATGATCCATCCGGCTTCCATGATGGTGCGGCTCATGACCCGTGCGGCGGGAATGCCCACCGGCAACGGCGGAAAGCTCGACTGGCACGCGCTTCTCACGGAGAGCGGCCTTGGGGTGATCAGCCTGCACACGGATCTCGGTTCTCTGGAACGGGAAATGGACGCCGTCCTGAAAGAGGCGCAGAGCTTCGGCACGGATATTCTCGTCATTACCGGGATGTACCGGTTTGATTACACCGACCGGCATGCCGTGCAGGAGCTGGCCGCCAGGTTAAACAAGAGCGGCGCCGCACTGAAGCAGCAAGGCATGTCGCTCCTGTATCACAACCATAATGTAGAGCTTTTGCAGACCGGTTCCGGGCGCCGCGCCTGTGACATCCTGCTGGAGGAAACGGATCCCGCCTGCGTGAATTTTGAATTCGACAGCTACTGGTTTACCGACGGCGGGGCGGACGCAAAGCACTGGATGAAAAAGCTCGGCAGCCGTATGAAGCTGTGGCATATCACGGACCGGGGAAGCCGCCAGAAGGGGAAGGCCATGACGCCGATCCTTAAAGCGGACAGCGTGGAGCTCGGGTCCGGAAATATGGACCTTGACGGGCTTCTCGCCATTGCAATGGAAAACGGGATCGAAGGCGTTGTGTTGGAAAGCCACAGGAACTGGATCGACAAGGATCCGGTCAGGAGCCTGGAGCTCAGCGCCGGATGGCTAAACGAGAGGTTTTGACATGAAAGACTTCGGTAAATATATGCCGTCTGTCTGGAAGGCGGAATGGATCGATCCGGAGCTGCCTCACGATGAAAATGAGCGGCAGCCGGCTTCCGTTCTGCAAAAAAGCTTCAGGGCGGACAGCACCAGGGACGCGATTCTGTACATCACCTGTCACGGCCTTTATGAAGCGAGGATCAACGGGAACCGCGTGGGCGATTTTGTGCTAGCGCCGGGTAC
>JAFWDX010000144.1 GCA_017515945.1 Blautia sp.
GCATGAAACCTGTGATGAACGATAAAGGTGGAAAGGAAAGACATATGATTCAGGATATTTCCCCCCATAAGCTGCATAATGAATTCCGTCCGGGAGAGATGCCTCAGGCGGACAGTATCGTGATCCTTTTCAGAAAAGAGCTGCTGCTGGCGGATGTGCGTGATAATGAACTGTTTCTTCCATTGTGGAAGGATTTTCCCACGATTTCCCGGTATGTATATCTTTTTACTTTGGATGAGACGGACGTTTTTCTGTGCCTGGATGAGGAGCAGACGGCTCCCGAAGGATATGATTTTTATCCGCTGCGCGATCTGAGAAGAAAAGCCGGCGGCCCGCAGGAGAGGATGTTCGCAGCTTATACCGCTGTTCATCTGTACCACTGGTACAGCGCAAACCGTTTTTGCGGCAGCTGTGGGAACCGGACGGTACCGGCACCGGATGAACGTGCCATGGACTGCCCGGCCTGCGGTAAGAGGATCTATCCCAGGATCCAGCCGGCGGTGATCGTCGGTGTGACGAACGGCGACTCACTGCTGATCACACGGTATGCGGACCGCCCACTGGCGATCCCGGCTCTGGTGGCAGGCTTTGCCGAGATCGGTGAGACGCTGGAGGAAACGGTGGCGCGTGAAGTGATGGAGGAGACCGGTCTGCAGATCCGGAATCTGCGCTATTACAAATCACAGCCCTGGGGGATCGCGGATGATCTGCTGGCGGGTTTTTATTGTGACGTGGACGGAGATCCGACAGTCAGGCTGGACCGACATGAACTGAAAGAAGCCGTCTGGATCCCCCGCGGACAGATCGAGGGACAACCGGACGACTTCAGTCTGACGAACGAAATGATGATGACATTTAAAGCGGGCCGCGAACCCAGGGGATGCGCTCTGCCAGAGTGAGACCGGCTTTCGCGCCGCAGACGCCGCAGAATATGCCGATCGCCGCACCGGCCAGGACGTCTGTCGGATAATGAACGCCGACATAAAGGCGGGAGATGCAGATCAGCACTGCGAGTACATACAGCAGTACGCTCCACCTGCGCCGATTTTCCCTGGACATGGAGAGCGTGATGGCGGTGGCGGAAGCAAAGGAAGTGGAGGAATGTCCGGACGGGAAGGATAAGTCATGCATGGGTCCGACAAGGCTGGACAGTCCTTCTACTACCTCATAGGGTCTCACCCGGGCTACGAGATTTTTTAGCAGAATATTGCAGATGAGCAGGGAAAGCAGCAGCGCAAGTGCGTTGCAGAAGCCTGTTCTGCGTGTTTTGGCAAACAGGAGCAGGATCAGTGTGAGCACGATCCAGCAGATGCCGCCATCGGCCATCCATGAAAGAACCTTCATAATCGGGGTGAGGACAGGCGTGCGGATATAGTCCTGAAACCATAAAAGAATATTTCCGTCAAGAGATACGAGCTGAGCAGTCATGGATGAGAACCTCCTTTGCATGAACTATAAAAAAAGAGGATGCATCAAAGCATCCTCTGAAGTGGAGCATACGGGACTCGAACCCGTGGCCTCCACACTGCCAGTGTGGCGCGCTCCCAGCTGCGCTAATGCCCCGAACAAGTGTTATTATAACAGGTTTCCGGGGAATTGCAAGAACTTTTTTAAAAAAATCATCAATTCTTTTATTTTCCTTTTTTCAGCGTGTGCAGGATGGCACAGATCTCGTCAATGTCCTCGTCAGTCAGACGGTCAAAGTCACTGAGCCGTGTCTGTATCATTTCCAGCGTGCTTTCCTTCATCGAAGGGGGCGTCTGCGATCGGATGTTTGAGCTTCTTTCCATAAAGAACGAAGTCAGTGTACTGGTGACGGAGCCAAGCAGGCCGATACCGACCAGCATCAGGATCATGGCGATCACCCGGCCGTAAAAAGTGGATGGTGATATATCTCCGTAGCCTACGGTAGTAGCCGTGACAAATGCCCACCAGATCCCGTCATTGATATCCATGCCCTCCGCATAATGGATCAACACGCCGCCGGTGACAATCAGGCCTGCTGTGGCCAGCAGAACATATTTGAAGCCATTTGTATTTAAGAAGCGGTTAGCCTTTTTGAGAGGGCGTACGAGAAAAGCGCCGATCTTAAGGAGGTTGCAGACGCGCAGCACGGTATCCAGCGCATAAACGGGACAGGGCGGAAAGATCCCGTGAAAGGGCAGCAGAGCCAGCAGATCCCAGATGTTTCTCTTGAAAAAAGGCAGCTTTCGCCTGGCATTTGCCAGACGGAGCAGGTAATCCGTGAGGAAAACGATAAATATCAGCCGGTTGCAGGTGAGCTTCCATCCGGTCAGATGGCCGGAATAATCCATCAGAATGAATGAGACGGAAAAACAGGCCAGCGTGCTGATGACGATGTCGTAAATGTAATGCTGCCGGCTGTTCAGGCTCATCTTTGAGTTCGGATTTATATGATTTTCCGCCATTTTATTCCTCCTTTCCGATCAGGCCGAACCTGTAAGTCAGATATAACCACGAAAACTATGTATTTTAACTGTTCACATGGCAAGTTGCATTATACAATGGGAGACAGCATCGGGTCAACAGAACGAGTGTATTTACAAAAAATGAAAATACAGAAA
>JAFWDX010000145.1 GCA_017515945.1 Blautia sp.
AAGTACAAGGGCGAAGTCTACTACATTCGCGGTCTGGACTGCTAACCGTCCCCCCGTTTCACACCCGTCCGGCTCGTTTCTTGATGTCCTTATATTGGTACATCCGCGTATCCGCCTCATGGACACATTCATCCAGGGATTTGCTTTCCCTGTTTTTTACCAGATAGGTCCCGATGCTCAGGCTCAGCCTGAAGGGTGCAGCTCCGCTTTCATTAAAGCACCGGATCTTTTCATGGATCCGTTCCTGCAATGAACCGGTAGCTCCCGACGCGATCAGCAGGAATTCATCGCCCCCATAACGCATCAGGAAATCGCCTCCTCCGCTGGCCTCTTTAAGGATCCGGGCCGTTTCCGTGATGGCCAGATCCCCCGCCTCATGGCCATGGACGTCATTGATCTTTTTCATATCATCCATATCTACGAACAGGATCTGGGCATCCTCGCCTCGCGCCAGGATTTGCCTGTATATATCCTCCGCGTAGCGGTGATACCCGAACCGATTATAAAGCCCCGTCAGCGCATCGTGCACGTACAGATCTCCCAGCACCGCATTCAGCTGTTGAAGCTGTCCCTTTTTGCGGACATTTTCTATGGCGATCTCAATGAAGCTGAAAATGCTCTCGTGCAGGTTCATCTTGGCCGCTTCACTGATACCGGTCAGGACAATATAGCCGATTGAGTCCGTATTATAGTGCAGAGGATAGAACATCAGAAAACGTTCCCGTTCAAGGATCTCATCTGAGATCAGCTCTTTCCGGCCAAAGGTATCATAAATGTGACGTTCGTCCGGCTCCTTCTCCCGGTTTGCCTGGGCAACCAGATACATCCTGTCCGAAAATGCCCCTGTATTTGTCCGCCATTTCTTTTTATCATAGCTTTCAAAGTAAAAGTCATTCATGCACAGGTAGAGATCCTCCACGCCCAGCACAAAATGATATTTTTCGATCGTATCCATCAGCTCCGGCAGATCATTGGCATTAAAGAGCTCCTCCGCCATCGCATCCTGTATCATGTAGAATCTTTTCAGGAACCTGGTCTGGCGGAAAAATTGCCGGCGCAGCGTATCCCTGTCCATTTCGCTGTGACAGCCGCAGGATTCGGCAAAGATCAGGTTATAGTCCATGCTGACATTATCCTTAACCGGTTCGCCGCCGATCTGAGCGACAAGCTGCTCAAGGGACTTATATGTCAGGCTTTCATAATCCCTGCTCACCGTGGTGAGACGCGGTCTGGAGAGCTGACCGCTGGAGAGGCAGTCATATCCCGTGACGATCACGTCATCCGGTACATCCAGACCGTTTTCCTGGAGGATGTCGATCACCCCCTGCGCCATCTCGTCATTTGCACAGATGATCGCGTCCGGCATTTTTCCGTCCACAGCCAGCAGATCCTTGGCTGTCTTTTCGCCGAAAGCGATCAGCCAGTTTCCATGGTAGATCCGTATGTTTTCCTCCGGAATGCCGCACTCTGCACAGGCATCCAGGAATCCCTCACGGCGCTGTACGCCCTCCGGACTGTCATTGCTTTCCAGGCCCGTCAGGTAAACGAGATTTTTTGCCCCATGCTGCCGGATCACGTGCAGGGCAATATCCTTCTGTGACTGATAGTTATCCACGCCGACCAGGGTGCAGCTCTTCATCGGACAGTCAATGGCCATGGCCGGAATCCCCACCCGGTCAATCCGCTTCTCCAGGCGTGTGCGGATCTCACCGAGAACGATCTGGTTGGACTGGATCAGCAGACCGTCAAAAGCCTCCAGATCCGGGAGCGTATAGATTCCGTACTCCATCATCGAGCGCGGATTGGCCACTTCCTTTCCGAAGCAGTCAAACACACATATCTGAACCTCCTGATGATCCTGTGCGAACCGTGCGGCGCCATGCAGCGTCGTCTCAACCAGTTCAAAATTCCAGTCACAGGTAAAAAAAGCAATCCGTAACTTAGCTTTCATTTTGCCCCCTCCCGGATCAGATCTCTGATTACTTCTCCGGCTATGATCAGCCCCGCCACAGAAGGCACGAAAGCAACACTTCCAGGTGTTGTTCTGCGCTTTCCCGGATCTCTGACGCTTTCCACACGCATGTTCCCTTCCAGCTGCTGATCTGACTCATCTGTGCCTGACGGCACCAGCGGTTCCTCTCTGGAATAAACGACCTTCAGGTGGTCGATTCCCCGCTTTCTGCACTCTCTGCGCATGACTCTGGCCAGCGGGCAGACCGATGTCTCATATATATCGGCAATCTCAAAGGCTGTGGGATCCAGTTTGTTGCCGGCACCCATTGAACTGATCACCGGCACACCGGCCGCCTTCGCACGACTGATCAGCTCCAGCTTACCCGTAACGGTGTCAATGGCATCCACCACATAGTCATAGGCGGAAAAATCAAACTGATCTGCCGTATCCGGGCCGAAGAAAGTCCTCCATCCACATACCCGGATGGACGGATTGATGTCCTCCAGCCGCTCCCTGGCCACATCCACCTTGTACCTCCCGATGGAAGACGTCGTGGCAATGATCTGCCTGTTGATATTGCTGGCACAGACTTTGTCATCGTCGATCAGATCCAGCGTGCCGACACCGCTCCTGGCCAGCGCCTCCACGACATAGCCGCCTACTCCGCCCACGCCAAAGACAGCCACCCGGCACCTGCCGAGTTTTTCAACAGCCTCTTCGCCCAGCAGCTTAGCCGTCCTGGAAAATTCCTTCTGGATCATTCTTCGCCCCCTTAACCACACAGGGGACGGTTCTCTGTGTGATTCCAATAAAAAATTACGATAATATGACAGTATAAGGGACCACACAGAGAACCGTCCCCTGTGTGGTTTCCTGTGAAAATGGAAAAAGACACAGCTTCACTGCGGAAGCTGTGTCTCGTGGTCGTACTTCAAGGCTGATATATCAGCCTGTTCATTTCAGAAGCCGATGACCATGGATGCAAGAGGGTCGCCTTCCGAATGAATCAGAATATATGAAAAGTTTTTTGAATTACTCGATAACGGTGGCAACACGGCCGGAACCTACAGTACGTCCGCCTTCACGGATAGCGAAGGTAAGACCCTGAGCCATAGCGATCGGGTGGATCAGCTCGATGGTCATCTCGATGTTGTCGCCAGGCATGCACATCTCAGTGCCTTCCGGAAGGTTGATAACGCCGGTAACGTCTGTTGTTCTGAAATAGAACTGCGGACGATAGTTGTTGAAGAACGGAGTATGACGGCCGCCTTCATCTTTGGTCAGAACGTAAACCTGAGCGGTGAATTTGGTATGGCAGGTGATGCTGCCGGGTTTTGCAAGAACCTGTCCACGCTCGATCTCGTTTCTCTGAACGCCACGGAGCAGAGCGCCGATGTTGTCGCCGGCCTGAGCCTCGTCCAGAAGCTTACGGAACATCTCGATACCGGTCGCAACAGAGGTCTTCTTCTCTTCGGAGATACCAAGGATCTCAACCGGCTCATTCAGATGCAGAGTACCACGCTCTACACGACCGGTAGCAACGGTACCACGACCGGAGATCGTGAATACGTCTTCTACAGGCA
>JAFWDX010000146.1 GCA_017515945.1 Blautia sp.
AACCTGTCCCCCTGACTCACCTGTGAACGCTGTTCACAGAATGTTTGAAGGGCCTGCTGAAAATTCTCAGGCTTTTTCAAGGAAAGTCCGGTAGGCTTTATAGGCTTCATAAATGTCGGCCTTGCTGGTGACCTCCCATGGCGCGTGCATGCTCAGGACGGCGACGCCGCTGTCGATGACTTCCATTCCATAGAGCGCGGCAATGTAGGCGATCGTACCGCCGCCGCCGGCGTCGACCCGGCCCAGTTCAGCCGTCTGGAAGGCGACATGGTCTTCATCAAAGATCCGGCGGATCCGGGCGATATATTCCGCGTTCGCATCGTTGGAACCGGATTTTCCCCGGGCACCGGTGAATTTGTTGAGTACGATGCCGCGTCCGAGATAGGCGCTGTTCTTCTTCTCGAATACGTCTGCGAAGGAAGGATCATATCCTGCACTGACATCGGAAGAGAGCATACGGCTGTTCCTGAGCGCCCTACGCAGGGTCAGGTCAGAGTAAGAGCCGGCACAGGCCAGCAGCTCAGCCACAGCATTTTCAAAGAAACGGGACTGCATACCTGTAGCACCGACGCTGCCGATCTCTTCCTTGTCAACCAGCAGGCAGCAGGCGGCCCTGTCGGTGCGGCCGGTTTCGAGCATGGCCAGCAGTGATGTATAGGCACAGACTCTGTCATCCTGGCCATATGCAGCGATCATGCTGCGATCCAGTCCGCAGTCGCGGGCCCTGCCGGCAGGCACGATTTCCAGTTCTGCAGAAAGGAAATCCTCCTCCTCGATCCCGTAGGTATCACGAAGGATCCGCAGCACATTGCCGCGCACTGCTTCCTTTTCCTCAGAATCCTTCCCCTCTTCATCTCCGTCGGCAGATAACGGCCGGCTCCCCAGCAGGATATCGAGCTTCTCACCGGGAATCACCTCGGAGGCTTTCTGCTCCATCTGTTTGGCAGACAGGTGGATCAACAGATCCGTGATATAAAGGACAGGATCATTTTCATCTTCACCGATACAGATATCCAGAACGGTTCCGTCTTTTCTGGCCACAACCCCGTGCATCGCCAGAGGCAGGGCTACCCACTGGTATTTCTTGACACCGCCGTAATAATGCGTGTCCAGATAAGCCAGATCGGTATCCTCATAAAGCGGATTCTGCTTGACATCCAGACGCGGGGAATCGATATGCGCACAGAGAATATTCATCCCTGCCTCAAGCCCCTCCTTCCCGAGACGGAAAAGAGCGACGATCTTGCCCATGCCGACGGCATAAACCTTATCCCCCTCATGAAGAACTCTGCCTGAAGCGGCAGCCTCCTCCAGAGAAATATATCCCGCTTCCCGCGCCAGTGCGGTGATCTCTGTCACACACTCACGCTCTGTCTTGCCGTGATCCAGAAAAGTGCGGTATTTCCCCGCAATCTCCTCCAGACGCGCTTCATCCTCAGCCGTATAACCCGGCCATGCATTAGGTCGTTTCATATAGAAGATCCTCCTTGGAATTGTATACTTGTATTACATACTGTTTACCGTGGCATATGCAGAGCTCCGCCCGTTTTTCCGCAGTATGTGCAGGAGTGATTTTACAACACAACATTATTTATTTCAACCTGTTATGGACCATGAGTTATGAGTCGCGGGAATGAGTCAAGGAACCTGTCCCCGTGACTCATCCCTGAAAAAAAGATTTTTCGATTTTTTTAGGAAAAGCTCTTGACAAATACGGACATGCGTCGTAGAATATCATTTGTTGTGGAACACAGTTGTTGCTTCACGATGTGTGCGTTTAGCTCAGCTGGATAGAGCGTTTGGCTACGGACCAAAAGGCCGGGGGTTCGAATCCTCTAACGCACGCTTTTAAGGCATTCTCTTTATGAGAATGCCTTTTTTCTTTCTTCTTTGTAACTGTTCAGTCACAAGCTCCTTCACTGTTACGAGGCCACACCGAAGGCGTCCCTTGGGAGGCGCAGGCTCCTTTCGTCGCATTGGAAGTGCGCCTGGCCTTGGCTGTTCAACTTTTTCTCACGCACCTCGCAGTAAATGCGAGGTGCTGACTGAACAGTTACTCTTCTTTTAGATTTCCGAGATATGCAAAGCCATTTACCCGCCTCGTCATATGCAGAGAGAGCCTCCGGATATGTGGAGTTCCACATATCCGGAGGCTCTCTGCATATAACGTGCGGAAAAACAGGTACATTTAAGAGTCTCTGCTTTCAGCTTTCATGCTGTCGCTTTATCTCGTCACGATCTCTACCGGTACATTCAGGATCTTGGCGACCTTCAGAATCGTATCGATATGGCGTCCTGTGGCTGCAGCCATGTGATGAGTCGGGCCTGCTTCGCTCCAGCGGTTGACAAACTCTCTGGCGCCGCAGGTAAAGCGGGTGCGCATATTTGTGTCGCCGAACTTGAGGATCTTGCCCTCCTCATTGACACCCTCAGCCACGACAAACTTGAAGTTGCCGTCTCCGTCCTGGGTGATGGCCAGATAGGTGACCGGTCCGGTATAGGGATAGAACTGGGTCAGGTAACCGCCGCCGGTCTTACCGTGGAAGACCTTGACGATCTTCATGGAAGGTTTCCTGTCAGAGATATCGGCATCTCCGGATCCGCTGTGGCCGATGATGGCAATGTCTTCGTTAAAGTCGATGGAATACATTTCGGAAAGCTGTCCGGTGCCGGAAATGGTCTTGAGGATGCTCATGGCCATGGCTACCTTCATATCGCCCTCAACCGCACAGGCTGTCCCCTGTTTGATCAGCATGGAAAATGCAGGGATCAGCATGCTGTCCAGCACGCCGGCCTGTCCCTTTGCAAAGCCGTCATAATGGGAAGCGATGAGGCCGAGCTGCTCGTCCTTGACCCACTTCTCAAAGGCCACGACATACTTTGCCATCTCCCATACTTCCTCGATGGAGCCGCCGCCCTCGACCTCAAAGGTATCCAGGATTTCCTGAGCCTTTGCGCGGATGGTATCCTCATCCGTCACATCATCCGCGATGACCCACATTTTCTCCCAGTCAAACTGTTTGGTATACAGGTTCATCCTTCTGTACAGGTTAGTTTCGTCGATATACAGGTCCATCATACCGGGATACGGTCTCCCGATCTGGGCAATATTGGTATCGCGGAAACGCCTGCGCACCTGAGCCGCACGGCACCAGTCCTCGATCTGAGCCTGTACCTCGGGATCTCCTCCCTCCACTACGCCGGTGATGACCGCATGTCTCTTGCCGAAACGCTCCAGGTCCGCCACCGCCTCGCCGACAGCGCCACAGGCATAACCGATGCCCAGCCATGTGGGAATGTCCGCGGTATCATAATCCAGCGCTTTCACCTTTTGCACATTGACCAGTACGACCGGGACATCCAGGTCTCGGATGGCCGGAAGCATATTGTAGGATGTCGCATATGTCAGCATCTGTACGAAAACCAGGTCCACATCCGCCGCGCGGAACTTGTCCCCGGCCGCCATGGACTGCTCCTTGGTGGTGATCATCCCGCCGTCCACGATCTCGATCGTATCCGGAAGAGTCTTTTTGAAAGCTTCATACTGGCTCTCAAACTCAGGAACCAGCTGAGGGAACTGCGGCAGATACGCACCCAGCGCAATTGAAAAAACGCCGATCCTTGCCTTTGTATTTACTAACATGGTTTTCCTCCTGCGTATATATTTACGTTGTAATCGTACCTGTTCACTCACAGGCTTCTTTGTTACTTTATTCTTATACTTTATCACAGAATTTATGACACAACAACTGAATTTTGTACAAAGACTGACCCCTTCGCTGCGTCTGTTACTGTTCACGGTCTGACTGATGCAGG
Organism: Blautia sp.; assembly: GCA_017515945.1. Lineage (GTDB taxonomy): Bacteria > Bacillota > Clostridia > Lachnospirales > Lachnospiraceae > Blautia_A. The sequence goes on from JAFWDX010000146.1 coordinate 3,817, forward strand.
ATGAGATCTGGCTTTTCGGCAGGAAAATGGGGTCAGGCCCTCCAAACATTCTGTAAACAGCGTTCATGGGCGAGTCATGGGGACAGATTCCTTGACTCGCACATGCGTGTGAGGAGGAACCTGTCCCCGTGACTCACCGTCCGTCATGAATTCCCCTACCAGAGCCCCGCCCCTCCCTTCACCGTCCGTCATATCCCCTCCCTGAAAAAAAATGGCAGAGAAATTCTCTCTGCCATTTCTAATAATCCCCAAATTTTCAATCAAACAGGATCCCATAAAAATCCGTCTCAATGATCTTCCTGGAAAGCATCAGCCTGTTGGCCACGATCCTGTTGATCCGGTCGATATACCCCGGATCCTTCGCATACCCCGGCTTCGGGAAATACGTCCCGTTCTCACTGAAGTACTTACCCTGATCCGTGACCCAGCACAGATTGTTCCAGTAAGCGATCGCCTCCTGATCAGAAAAGACATCCCGCCCGGCCAGTAACCGCGAATCAAAGGTCAGGCCGAACAGATTGGACAACGTCGGCAGGATATCGAGACTGATCGTCGGAGACGAGACCTCCTTCGCCATATCCTTGTTCGCATTCTCCAGACAGCCCGACCAGATGATCAGTCCGTTTTCATCCTGATCCCAGGAATAATAATCATCATGCTTCAGCAGATCCGCCACGCAGTCCGTATCATTTCCCCATTCATCGGACTGCTCCAGGCCATAGGGGTAATGATCAGCGGTCATGACAATGACCGTATCATCCGCCAGGCCATTCTGCTCGAGCTTGTCAACCATAACCTTGAGGGCATCCTCCAGCTCAAGCTGCAGGCAGAAGAAATTGATAGTATTTCTTTCGTACGTATCAAACGCATCGCCGAGACCCGCGCGTACACGGTCAATATTGGCCTCCACACGATAGTCACTCGGATCATTATACGGAGCGTGACCGCTGATCGTCATATAATAAACGCAGAACGGACCTTTATTGATATAGGTATCCATCGTCTTGTCAAAGCAGACATCGTCGTCCGGCCACTCGCCTGTGAGTTCCTCCAGCCCGCTTCCAAGAGCGATAAAATCCGTATAACCAAAAGTGGTATGCGTCTGATCCCTGTCGTAATAATCATAATCGCCGTTATGGAAGGCCAGGCAATTATAACCCTCCCGTCCAAGCTGACTCGCCATGGTGAAGTAATTGTTGTTGTACCGGGTATCCATAAAGGAATTGACCTCGTCATAGGGAGCCAGGCCAAACAATGTGGAAAACTCACCCGTGATGGTGCTGCCGCCCCAGGCGGGCTGATAATAATCCGAAAAATAAAAGCCGTTATGGATCAGCCGATACAAGGTCGGTGTAAGCTTCTCGCTGACCACCGCATCCGAGAAGGCCTCCGCGCAGATAATGATCAGATTTTTACCCTTGAACAGTCCTGTATACTCATTTTTATTGGAAGCGCTCAGGCTGGCGATATGCTCTGCCACGGCTACTGCATCGGAATTACCGGAAGCCTGCGCCAGGCCGACAAAGTCAAGATCCATCTCATTTTTTCCGGTGACCGTCTGCGCGGCATCCTGCGTCGCCGCGGTATCCTGTCCTTCCATCGCAGCATCCTCGCTGTCCTCAGAAGTCTCCTCATCCGCCTGTGCCAGCGTCTCGGTGCTTTCATCCACCGAGTGGAAGCTTGAAGACGGACGGCCGAAGATCGAATACTGCAGATCCAGGCGTGTACTGGTAAGCAGACCGAACGTATTGGTCGCGGAATTAAAATTATAATTGGCCGCATAAATGGATCTCGTCTGACCGCTTCCTGCCGTCAGCACCAGCAGGATCAGACAGGCCGCTGCTACGCCAAGAGGCGAAAGGGATCTCGGTCTCTTTTTGCGCCTGCGCCGCGGCTTAGGCAGCGGGATCCTCAGCGTCACGAACGTGTAAAGGATCAACGGCAGGAAAAAGAGAAGGATCCTGGGAATATTGACCAGGAGTGCCCTGATAAAGATCGAATTATAATTGGTCGTCACACCGCCGGCTCCCTGAGTCAGTCCTGCCAGCGACATATAAACCTTAAAGGAGCTGTGAACGATACTCTGAAGGACAAACCAGAAGCCCATAAGCCCCAGAAGTCCCATGGTGATCCACTGTCCGGTCTTTTTCTGGAAAGATCCCACAATGAAAAACAGCAGCATCCCAAGACACACACAGCCCAGCAGTTCATACCACAGTCCTTTGAGAATAAACTGCCCGCTGAAGGCGCGCAGCATGATCTCCTCATAGATCAGGCTGACCGGAAACAGCATATACCCGTATTCCTTGAGATGGGCCCGCTGATAGAGTACCACCAGATAATCCGCAAAGGCGCCCGCCCCCTTTTTGATCCGCCAGAGTGCCGTCTCCAGCTGAGAACGGTTCCTTTTCGCGCCGGTACGTGTCGACGTGCTCCGGGACCTGGTCCGGGACGCCGCTGGTTCTCGGTTACGGCTGTGTGTATTGGCCGCGTCGCCCGTCCGGCTCCTGCGCACCGCAGTATCTCTCACGGGCTCCTGTTCCCTGCCTGCCGCTGTACGGCGCAGGAACGTCCGCTGCTCCTCAGCATCCCTCTGAGCGGTCCTCCGGGCCTTCTGATGTTTATTCAGCATCTGCCGCCGGTATGCCTCTGCCTGACGGTGAAGCTGATCTGCGTACCTGTCCTGCCGCTTCTTCTCAGCGGCTGCCTGGCGGTCCATCAACTTCTTCTGCTTCTCCTGTTCAGAAGGCTGGGATGTTGAATTTCTCCGCAGCTGATCCGATCTGTTTGAATAATTTTGATTTGTTCCCACTTTTTCTCCCTGCAGGCTTATCCTTTGCAGACGGCTGTCCGTCTGCTTTTATCTCCTGTTTTTACAGTACAATTTCATGTAACTGTTCAGTCACAAGCTCCTTCACAGTTACGAGGCCCGGTGCAGGCTCCTTTCGTCGCATTGAAAGTGCGCCTGATCCTGGCTGTTGACCTTTTGTTCCACGCACCTGCCAAGGCACACCTGCGGTGTCGCAGTATATGCGAGGTACTGACTGAACAATTACAATATCGTAACTATTACAGTTGTATGAATGAATCTTTACATTTTTATTCTTCTGAAGTGTATATCATAACAGAAATCCGTGGTTTATTCAAGAATAACCGGAGTCATAATTCAAGTTCCAGGAAACTGCAGGTATATTCAGGCTCACCAGGCCAACAGATACACGATTCCCAGCACGGCAGCGGGAAGACAGCACAAAGCTCCCTTCCACAGCACGGTCATATCCCGTCTGCATATACACGCTGTCAGCGTCACACAGGCCATCGTGAGCGGCGCCAGGACGATCCCCATCGAGGAAAGCAGGCAGGCTCCCGTATTTGCCAGAAAAAGCAGCGGCAGGCTTCCTTCCCCGGGCATTTTTCCCATCACGGTCATTCCGTAATAGATCAGCAGCGGAACAAACACGCCGGCCAGCACAGCCTTTCCCTGCCACATCCGGATCATCGCAAAATTGCCCTGGTTGTAGATCGACCAGCCGCTGAACTGCATGAGGATCGCGCAGACCAGGAGAAAGATCCCCTGTGCATCCGGATCTTTCGGAAAAAAACGCCGACCGTATTTATACAGGACCGTATACAGCACCAGCAGAAACACTGCCGGAAAGATCATATGTGCCAGGAGCGCAGGGTGCATGCCTCCGCTCAGCCTGCTGATGCAGGAAAGAAAAACCGGAAAGGGAGACAGGGTATACCTCTTAGGCAGAACTTCATACAAAGCCCCCGTATAGGGACTGTACCGGAATACACTGTCGGTATATACATCTGTCACAGCCGCCGCCACATAAAAACTGTCATCCGCATCCATATGCGCAAGCTGACTGACATAAACCATCTGAAACAGGATGAGTGCCGCTGCCGCCGCCGTTGTCGGACGGATTCCAGCCAGACATCTCCTTATTTTTTGAGACACACAACCGGTCTTCTCACTGCTTTTCTCCGGGCCGGCAGAAGCGCGCCGGATCCGCAGCCATCTTTTCACCGACAGCACAAGCGCCAGCACGACCGTCGTCACCCCATATGCCAGGGCCAGTACATGCAGCGAAGCACCAGAAAAAACTGCAGGCAGCGCCATACATTCCATCAGCGCAAACATCCATACATAGCCGGCCGGGAGCGATCCGCCCAGTGCCAGCGGCACCAGGATCAGCCAGAACCCGGACAGCAAACCTTTTATCAGCATATACGGCCTCCTAACCGTGAATGATTTATATTCCCTTTTTTCTTGTTCCAGCGAGTACATTATAGTCAATCCCCTCCTGCCTGTCCAGTAACTGTTCAGTCACAGGCTCTTTCACCGTTACAAGGCCACACCAAAGGCGTCCCTTGGCTGGTTACTGTTCATGGACTGACTGAAAATGAGTCAAGGAACCTGTCCCCGTGACTCATTTTCAGCCGGGCTTCGACTCCCTTCACGGCAGGCAGCGCCGGATGGATCCCCTGGTGTGACCATCGTCCAAAAAAATGCA
>JAFWDX010000147.1 GCA_017515945.1 Blautia sp.
GTGTGAGTCAAGGAACCTGTCCCCGTGACTCACCCATGCTCATGTCAAGACCCTATCATATTTTCGAGCGTTTCAAACAATGCCTCCGGCTGTACAGGTTTGCTCAGGTGCGCGTTCAACCCTGCCTGCAGGCTCCGCTGCACATCCTCATCAAACGCATTTGCGGTAAGAGCGATAATGGGGATCACGGCCGCATCCTCCCTGTCCAGCATACGGATCCTCCTGGTTGCTTCCAGGCCGTCCATCTCAGGCATGCGCATATCCATCAGGATCGCGTCATACGTTCCGGGAGGGTGTCCCTCAAACATTTCCACGGCAATTTTTCCGTTTTCGGCCACATCCGCCTCTATCCCGCGCATCTGCAGGATCATCAGAAGGATTTCCGCATTCACCTGCATATCCTCCGCCACGAGGAGCTTTCGTCCGGACAGGTCAACATCCTTCTTCTTTTTCCGCGGCGAGATATTTTTTCGTTTCAGCGCAGATTTAAACTCCTCAAGGACCGTATCGGCAAAAAGAGGCTTCGGAATAAAGCTGTCTATTCCGGCTCTGATGGCTTCTTCAAGAATATCATCCCACCTGTATGCGGTCAGAATGATGATGGCAGATTCGTATCCGATGATCTGGCGGATCTGACGGGAGGCTTCCACGCCATCCATGCCGGGCATCTGCCAGTCCATCAGGATCAGATTGTACGGCTCACGCCGCGCATGCCGGACCCTGACCTTTTCAATGGCCTCACTCCCTGAACCGACGGACTCCGAACGGATTCCGGCTTTGCTCAGGACCAGCCGCGCATGTTCACAGGCGACAGGATCATCATCCACGACCAGCACAGTCATCTCATGGGGAAGGATCTCGCTGTCCTGATCATCGGCTGCTGTGTTATTTCTGGAAGAATCGGCCAGCGTAACCGTCACAGTAAATACAGAGCCCTCGCCTTTTTTGCTTTCGACGCTGATGCGCCCGTTCATCATCTCCACGATATTTTTTGTAATGGACATCCCCAGACCGGAGCTGCCATACCTGCTGGTCGTGGAGTTATCCTCCTGCGCGAAGGTATCAAAAATGTGGGGCAGGAAATCCTCACTCATACCGATCCCCGTATCCGAGATCTTAAAGCGCAGCGTGGATCTCCCGCCATAATGGGCAGTCCGTTCTACATCGAGCCTGACAGCACCTCCGGCAGGCGTAAACTTCACGGCATTTCCCAATATGTTGATAAGGACCTGGCGCAGCTTCATATTGTCGCCGATATACCAGTTGTCCACTTCACCTAAAATATGGCAGTGATATTCCAGCCCCTTCTCCTGACACTGACTGCTGAACATGGTATTGATGGCTTCAAGCATCCTCGGGAAGGAGAACTCCTCATTCCTGATCGTCATACGCCCGGACTCTATCCTCGACATGTCCAGGATATCGTTGATCAGTCCCAGCAGATGCTCTGCAGACGCTCCGATCTTTACCAGATATTCCCTGGTTTTCCCGGTGATCTCACTGTCATTCAGCGCGATCGTATCCAGACCGATGATCGCATTCATCGGTGTGCGGATCTCATGGCTCATACTGGACAAAAAAGCTGTTTTGGCTTTGTTCGCCTGTTCCGCAGTGGCCAGCGCATCACTCAGAGCCTGCTGCTGTGCCATGGTTTCTCTCATCTCGGCATCGATCACCGTCAGTCCCAGGCCAATGGCATGAACTATATGGTCATCCCGGTCCTCCGCATGGCGGACACCCGCTACACGGATCATTTCGTAATATTCCATCCCGCCACGCCTGATCAGATACCTGTATGCCAGGATCCTCTCGTTCTCCAGTCCGGAACGGATCTTTGCCGGATCGATAAAGGAAAGAAATCCCTCCCGGTATTTTTCATCCACGTAGCGCTCACCATAGCCGGTGAAGGCTTCAAGATAGGGGAAATGAATCCCTTCCTGATGCTGTTCCGTATCCGCCGGATCACCGCGGTAACAGACCGCATCATCCTGATCCAGATCCACATGATATACGCTCCGGTAATCCGACGCCATAGCGGTGATCATGTTGTCCTGCTGCGTCCTGCGCTTCTCCTCTTCGAGAAGCTTTTCCTGCAGCAGGAGCCTTTGTTCCATCTCCTCCTGCCGCGCGTGGTTCTCGACCTGCTGCGTTTCCTGTGCCATCCGGAGTTTTACATTTTTGCTGCTCTGGGCGATCAGAAAGCCGAACATGACCAGCATGGCTCCGATGGTCAGCAATGTCTGAATAATACTGCCGTTGATGATCCCGTCAGAAATCGAGCTGATCCTCTCACTGATCAGACTCTCGCGGATCAGGTAGGTCAGCATCCAGTCTGTTCCATCTACAGGCACATAACTGAGGGTCTCCCTGATCCCGTTATAGCTAAAGGACACTTCTCCCCTTATTCCCTCTGCAAAATCGCGGACCAAAGACTCATAGGAATAGCCGGTTTCATATTCCGCGTTCTTCATGGCCTCCAGCAGATTGTCCTCCTCTGCCAGACCGCCAAGGACCGTATCGCTCAGCGCAGTACCACTGCCTGTATAAATATTGCAGAAAGTCGCATCTCCTGAACCAGACTCCATGGAAGCGCCTGAAAGCATTTCTTTCATGTCGATCTCCATGAAGCAGACCTGCAGGGCA
>JAFWDX010000148.1 GCA_017515945.1 Blautia sp.
AATCGTCTTCTGACCATTTCTCCGTCCCTCTCGTCTTCTTACCTATCGTTTTAAGATTTTATATGCGTCCCAGCCGTCTTATGCTGCTGTGCTGCCGCCCTGCAGCGCGCGAATCTGTTCATAATAGAGGACCCTGGCGCTTTCCATGTAGGGTGTGACATACACCTGGGCAATATAGCCGACAACCGGGATCATCGTCAGGAGGAACCAGAGAATAAAGGAGAGGTCCAGCAGGAAAAGCTGTCTCTTATAGCCGGTGGTCAGACGTTTGGATCCACGCAGGCAGTCCATGGCGCTCATCTCGGGATGATCGATCATCACATAGACCGCGAAGCTGTAGCGATAGGCGGCAACGATGCCCGGGATCACCAGCAGCAGGGACCAGAGGAAGATGAAGACGATCTGGAGGATGATCAGGAAAAGGACCCGCGGGAACATGCCGAAGCCGTCCAGGAGATTGCCGATGGCCGGCTGGCTGCGGCGCACAGAGTTCATGACGAAAAGGGAGAAGCCGACCCCGACGACCGCCATCGCCAGACGGAGCAGCGAGTCAATCAGGCTGGCGCCGGCACTGGGCGTCGCTTTGGTCATCATCTCCATGACAGCCTCGGAGTTGCCCTCAGAAGCGAGCCTGAGCATCTCGTTCATCGTGTTCGTGTCCACGCCCGTCAGGCGGAGGGAGAGCCAGCCGATGAGCGCCGTCAGCAGCGTATAAAGGAGCGCCGCCGTCAGCATGCTGGGCTGCGACTCGCGGATCAGCTGTCTGGCCTGCAGCTTGGCCGCCGTTCTGTCAATGATCATGAAAACCACCTCTGTTAATCAATCCTGATATTCTGATTATACCGCAGAGGGAGAGAAAGAAAGAGAAGGAATTGTAAAAATTCCGGCTTGCCCGCCGGGAAGATTCGCGATACAATGAAACAAAGGGAGTGAAAGAAGTGGATCGATATACCCTGAACCGCCAGATTGAAGAGCATCCGGACGCCAAGCTGAAGGATCTGGTCGTGCAGATGCTGTACGACGATATCATCAGCCTGAAGATTCCGCCCGGGACCAGGCTGAATGTCAATCAGCTGGCCGCGGCGCTGGGCATTTCGCGCACGCCGGTCTCGGAGGCGGTCGGAAGCCTTGCCGAGATGGGCTTTGTGGTCAACCCGCCGGATCAGCAGGGCAGCTTTGTACTGGATCTGAGTCTGCCGGATATGATCAGTCTGTACCAGGTGCGCGACGCCATCGAGAGCGAGGCCGCCTATCTCTGTGCCTACAACGCGGAGGATGAAACTATACGCGAGCTGACCAGGCTGGCGGACGCCTTCCGCGACAGCGTCATCATGCACGACATCCGCGGCATGAAGGACACGGACATGCCCTTTCACCGGATGATCATCGATTTCTGCGGCAACACGTATCTGAAGCGTTCCTACGACCAGCTGGTCCCCTACCTCACGCGGTATCAGGCCTCCATGCTGGAGTTTATCGCGCGGGTCAGCAACGACAACAACCCGTGGCTTGCCAGCGTGCGCTATAACCACACGGCGGTGGTCTCGGCGATTCGGATGCGCCTGCCGGAGATGGCGAAGCAGGCCATGTCGCAGCATATTGCGGAGAGCCTGAACTTTACAAGCCTTTCGGGCGACCAGCGTGACCCCTTCTCGTCACTGAAGTAAAAATCATCCCGCGGCGGG
>JAFWDX010000149.1 GCA_017515945.1 Blautia sp.
GAGGAACATGCCCCTTGATAACTTCCAGTTAAGGATACACCAGCAGAGAAATGAATGCAAGATAAAAGCATAATTTAAAAGGTGAAAGGCATAATTTCCATATTTATTTCAGATAATGTTCGATATACTTAGGATAGTTATGGTAGCTGGAAAGAAGCTTGTGTCTGAACAGATACCAGTCACAGATGACCGTGAGGGGTTGCCTTACCAGGGAGAAATAACAATGGATACGATCCTTTACAAATACAGGGCTGATGAAGACAATTATCTTGTATATGATGTGAAGAGGAATGCGATGGACCTGGACGGACGTACCGTTCGGAGTTATTGCGCACAGAATTTCGGACTGGGTGCCAAAGGCATTCTGGCCGGCCCCATCATGCGGAATGATCATATGGAGATGACCCTGTATACCCCGGAGGGCCGGACGCAGGAGATCTGCGGGGGCTCAAGGGATATCGCCCGCAGGTATCTCAGGGATGCGGGGTATGAGAAGGATCTGGATGTCTGCCCGGATGTTTCCTTCGTTGGCAAGGTGTTCTGCTTTGCATGATGAGTCAGGGGGACAGGTTCCTTGACTCACACGTACGTGTGAGTCGAGGAACCTGTCCCCCTGACTCATTTTAATCGTGATAAATTTGCACTTGACAATATAAATGACAACTGGTATAGTTTGATAAGCGGTTAGCATAGTCTAACATATATTATATTTAACAAACACATATGCATACAGGCATTTGGATCTATTATAAAATAGACGGGACTTCATATGTTTAAACAAACATCTGTCCAGGCAAACATATGTATAAACCATGAAACGGGTTGTCGGACCTGTTTTTCTTTTACAGGGAAGTTAGACGTAACTAATATTTGCGAACGGAGGGGATATAAATGAGTGTTGTGATCATAGGCGGCAATGAGTGCATGGAGCGGCGGTATGCGGAGATGTGCCGGAGGTATGGATGTCGGTCGAAGATTTTCTGTAAGCCTTCGGCAGATATGAAGAACAGGATCGGGAGTCCGGATATGCTGATCCTGTTTACGCATACGGTTTCGCATAAGCTGGTGCAGAGCGCTTTGACGGGACTGTCACAGGATACGCGGATCATTCGGTCCCATACCAGTTCGCTTGCTTCGCTGCAGTCGATCCTGCAGGAAAGCGCGGTATGAGTCTGGATCAGGTGCTGGTGGATCATGGCGCGCCGACGCTGGCCGGTATGAAGACAGGAAGCCTTTTCCCAGTGAAGAATGGGGTGGAGGATATCAATCCGGAGCTGCGCAGAGTGAACAGACTGCTGGCACCCAGAGGCCTGAGGCTGGTGCCGCTGCGCAAAAGCAGCAGGGGAACACTGGTGTATCTTTACAGGCCGCAGCGGCTAAAAAAAGATCTGAGCTATCCGGAGGCCGCGGATATCCTGCGGCAGAAGGGGTATCCCTGCGGGCATCCTGACCGCTGCATTGTGGAGCTGATCCGGCAGCTGGAGAGCGGCGGTGATTTTCCTCATGAGATCGGGTTGTTCCTGAGCTATCCGCCATCCGATGTGAAATGCTTTATGAAAGACTCGCGTGAGGGTGTGAAGTGCGTAGGCTGCTGGAAGGCATACAGTCATCAGGAGGAAGCAGAGAAGACATTTGAGAGATATAACAGATGCACTCAGGTATACCGTCGGGTTTATAAAAAGGGCAGATCTCTGGAACGCCTGATCGTGAGTGAGTGAGTGTGCACGGGGGCGCGACCAGACTGCAGATATATGTACAAGGGAAAACATTTAATGCAAATTGAAAGGAGAACTGAAAAATGAGCAAGGTAGCGGTTGTTTACTGGAGTGGTACGGGAAATACACAGGCAATGGCTGAGGCGGTAGCGGACGGCGCCAGGGAAAAGGGAGCCGAGGTTGCGCTCCTCGAGGCTTCTGCATTTGGTTCGGGTCAGGTTGCGGAGTATGATGCCATTGCTTTCGGATGCCCGGCCATGGGGGATGAGGTTCTTGAGGAATCTGAATTTGAACCGATGTTCTCGGATGTCGAGGGTGCCCTTTCCGGAAAAAAGCTCGCGCTCTTCGGTTCTTATGGCTGGGGCGACGGCCAGTGGATGCGTGACTGGGAGGACCGCTGCAAGGCAGCCGGCGCGAATCTTGTGACGGACAGCGTGACCGCGAATGACGCACCGGATGATGATGCTGTCGCGGCGTGCAAAGAACTTGGCGCGGCTCTGGCCTGAGATAATCTCTGAAAAAGCGGCAGCTGTGAAGAAACTTGTGGCCCACTAGTTACAAAAAGCGGACGGTTCTGTGCGTATGTGCACGGAACAGCCCGCTTTTTTAATTTTCAGTATGTCTTTTTTTCTGAAGAAATCGGCACAGCACGATGCTCAGTTCGTAAAGTCCGATCATCGGGAAAGCCACCATGACCTGGGACACGACATCCGGCGGTGTGATCACAGCGGCGATAAAGAAAATGGCGACAATGACGAACTTTCTGGCTTTGGCCATCCATTCCACCTTGACCAGGCCGAGCTGGGTCAGTACTACAGCCACCACGGGCAGTTCGAAGACGAGTCCCATGACCAGGAAGATGGTCAGCAGAAAGGAGATATAATTGCCTACGGATACCGCTGCGGTAATGTTGCTGCCTTTGCTCAGGCCGATCAGGAAGTTGAGCATGAACGGGAGCATGATCCGCAGGGCGAACAGGACGCCAAGGACGAAGAAGAACAGTCCGGTCAGCATTGCGCCGAGGAAGAGCCGGTTTTCGTTTTTTTGCAGGCCGGGTTGTATAAAGGCCCAGACCTCATAAAGGATCACCGGCAGGGACAGGCAGATGCCGGCCACGAGGGCAACGGAGAAATACTGCAGCAGGAGCTCCTGCGGGGCGATGTAAACGAATTCGTAGCCATATCCTTTGCCGATGCCTGTGAGGACATCGATGATCCGGGGGGCAAAGTGCAGGCCCAGGAGTAGGAATACGACCAGGCAGAGGATGCAGACCACAATGCGGTTTCGCAGTTCCTTCAGATGGCCGGAAAGGGACATCATGCCGTCGTCCGCGATCTGTTCCTGCGGCTTTTTTGATTTTTTAAATACAGCCATTTTCAGGCTTCCTTATCTTTTCCGGTGCTTTTGCTGTCTTCGTCTGTCTCTTCCATGCCTTCTTTAAAGTTCTTTACGGATTTGCCGAACATTTTGGTCAGCTTCGGGATCTGGCTTGGTCCGAAAATGACGATTACGATAAGAAGAATGACGATAAGCTCTGTGGTTCCGAGTTTCATATAGGCCTCCTTATTCTATTAATTATCAGCCAGGGATGCATCGTTCCGAGGTGCATCGGTCTGTGGCGTCTCGTTCCGGGCTGTATCACACTGGGATGCTTCGTTCCGGGCCGCATCCACCAGGGAATCATCGATCCGGCTGTCATCAGGCTGGCCTGCATCGGATGAAGATGCGGCCGGCTGGGCTTCTTTTGCGCCGGTATCAGGCTTTCCGATGTCCCTGAAAGATTTTTCCAGGTCACGGACGCCGGTATTTACGGTTTTCGTCAGATCATCAAACGGTTTCATTGCCTCTTTCAGTGGCTTCTGGGCCTCCTCCATGGGCTCGATGACGCTTTCGCGGAGCTCTTTTGTGGCTTCGGAGGAGTATTTTTTGAACTGTTTCAGCGCTTCACCGAGTTTTCTGGCGTAGCGGGGGAGTTCATCCGGGCCCAGGATCAGCAGCGCCACGACAAAGACGACCACCAGCTCCAGCATTCCGATTTTCATCGATACGGATCTCCTTTTTTTCCGGCAACTGTTCAGGTATGGATTGTCTCACAGTTGCCTGTTTTTGCAAAGTCATTATACCATTATGTTTTTGACGTTGCAATATGGGACACAAGGGGACGGTCCTTTTGTGTTTGATACACAAAAGGACCGTCCCCATTGACTCAGGTTCCCTTTCAGTCTGCCAGTTCTTCTTTAAATTCTCTGATGATTTCCGATATCGGAGTGAGGTCGATCTGAAGCTCTCCGTCGTAAATCTGCGGAGAGACTTTTCCTTTCAGGGAATGGATCACAGGAATATAGTCTCTGTCCATAAAGTTATAGGTGATCAGGACTTCCTTCTCGGGGTCAATGATCCAGTATTCTCTGACTCCGGCTTGTGCATATTTTCCGGCTTTGACAGTCAGGTCACGCAGTCTTGTGGATGGGGAGAGGATTTCTGCAATAAAATCCGGTGCCCCATAGATGCCGAAACGCCGGATTTTTGACGAATCACAGACGATCAGAATATCTGGCTGCAGCATTGTGTGCTCATCACAGTCCAGCTGCACATCGATCGGGGCAAACCAGGCCCGACAAGGTTTATGGCTGTCGCGTATAAAATCAGCGATAGCTGTGTACAGTGAGGCGGCTATGCTTTGATGCGCGCTTGAAGGTGCATGCATTTCGATAAGGAACCCGTCAATCAGTTCATAACGCTTATCCTCAGAGAAAACCCGGTAATCATCTATTGTGAACTCACCTTGTTTTTTATTTGTATAAACTGTTTGGGGCTCTCTGACGCCGGAGGGATTTTTGTGATTGCTGTCTGATGTATATTCCATAAGAACCTCCTTTCTCGTGTCATGGATGCGTTACACCGATGAGGTCTGCTCCTCATTAGGAGTCAGAGGGGTCGGTTCTGCCTGCCTCAATACATTACTCAGCCCGGCGTCCGATTACACGATAGCACTTCCGGTTACGAGTCAATGGGGACGATTCTGCCTGACTCAGAAGAAGTGAGTTGAAAAGAGAACCATCCCCCTTGACTCAATGAGTCAAGGGACCTGTCCCCCTGACTCATTGGAATGGACTCCAGAAGCGGCTGCCATTCAGGACATTCAGCCGGAGGGCGATGATGAGGAGCAGCACGCAGAAGAGCATGGCGGCGATGTCAGCGGGGGTAAAGGGGCGGCCCATATACCAGGTGCGCTTTTTTTTCTTTCCAAAGCCGCGCAGTTCCATGGCGTTGGAGATGGTCTGGATCCGATCCATGCTGGAGAGAATGAGGGGAACCAGGATGGCGGAGGCGCTTTTCAGGCGCTTCAGGAGGGTCTGTTTTCTGGACATTTCTATGCCGCGGGCCTGCTGAGCCTGGGAGATCTCGTGATATTCACGCTGAATGTCCGGGATGTAGCGCAGGGCCAGCGACACCGCATAGGCAATGGAATATTTTACGCCGAGGCGGTTCAGGGAGGCGGCAAACTCGCTGGGATTGGTAGTGCACACGAAGAGCAGGACCACGGGAATCGTGCTGAGATATTTCAGAATCAGATTCAGGTGGTAAAAGAGCTGCTCCATCGTCAGCTGGTAATTGCCGGGGCCGTTCCAGAGGACGTGCCGGGTGCCATAAATGGCAACGCCGTGCTGGGGTGCCAGTACAAAAACGAGGACGTTGTTCAGTATCATGAAAATGGCCGTAAAACCCAGCATGAAGGACACGTCGGAAAGGCCGATCTTTGATACTGCAAAGAGGATCACGCTCAGGATGAAGAGGGCCGCCAGAAAGCGGGTATCGTAAGTCGACATGGCGGCAAAGCTCCACAGCAGCAGGCAGACCAGTTTGCTGGCGCCCGTGAGACGGTGGATGGGAGAGGACCGGTCGATATAGTTGAAAAGATTTCTCATGACCGCAGCACCTCCCTCTCATAATCAATGAAGAAACGGACGAAATCACGGGGATCCTCCAGATCGCAGCTCTGGCCGAGTGCGTACAGGGAGGTCTCCTTCAGGCTGGCCTGGCGGATGATGTCAGGATCGGTGAGAATGGCGGCGCCGGTATCGCATGCGATCAGCCGCCCTTCTGAAAAAACGGCTGTCCGGACGGCATATTCCAGCATCAGGTGCATGTCGTGGGTGATCATCACCACGGCGATCCCTTTTGCGGCGAGGCTGCGCAGAAATTCCATGATGTCCGTATAATGGCGGTAATCCTGTCCGGCCGTTGGCTCGTCCAGGATGATCATTTCAGGCTCCAGGACCAGGATCGAGGCGATGGTCACCCTTTTTTTCTGTCCATAGCTAAGCGCGGATACGGGCCAGCGGCGGAAGGGCCACAGGCCGCAGACTTTGAGGGCATGCTCCACTCTCACGATGATTTCTTCTTCAGAAATGCCGCGGGTGCGCAGTCCCAGGGCAATTTCGTCAAAGATCAGCGTCTGCGAGATCATCTGGTTGGGGTTCTGCATGACATAACCCACATGATCCGCCCGTTCTTTGATGGACAGGTTCATCCAGTTATCGATACCGGAAAAGGTGATCGTGCCGGACTGAGGTGTTTCAAAGCCGCACAGTACCTTGGAGAAGGTGGATTTTCCGGCTCCGTTGGTCCCGACTATGGCCATCAGTTCGCCTTTGTTTATGTTCAGCGATACACCGTTCAGGGCCTTTGTGCCGTTCGCATAGGCAAAGCAAAGATCGCGGGCGGACAGGAGCACCTCCGGAGCAGCACGGCGGTCGGTCAGTCTGGTCTCCTTCACCCAGCGCTGCACATTGCTCTTGTCGTCCGGGGTCAGATGCAGTGTACGGATATTCCAGGGCTCCATTTCAGGAGTAATCTTTACGCCGGCGTATTTGAGTGCAGTGAGATAAAGAGGTTCACGAATGCCGTTGCACCGGAGGAGATCTGTGCAGAGCAGTTCGTCCGGAGAAAGATCCGCCAGGATCCGCCCTTCGTTCATCAGGATCACGCGGTCCACGTTCCGATGCAGGGCATCCTCCAGCCGGTGTTCAATGATGAGGACAGCCGCGCCTGTGGCGGCGCACATTTCATCGATCAGCTCCACGGCCTGTTTGCCTGTGGCGGGATCCAGGTTGGCCAGAGGCTCGTCAAAGAGGAGCAGGTCCACATGATTTACCATCACTCCCGCCAACGCGGTCCGCTGCTTTTGTCCGCCGGAAATATCGCCGGGCGCATGGTTTAAATGGTTCCCTACGCCGACCAGCTCTGCGGTCTTTTTTACCAGCTCATGCATGGGCTCTGTGGGCATTTCATCATTTTCCAGGGCGAAGGCGATATCCTCCGCTACGGTCAGGCCGATGAACTGGTCGTCAGAGTCCTGCAGGACTGTCCCCACGATATGCGAGATCTCAAACAGGCTCATCTGTTGTGTTTCCCGGCCCTTCAGCCGGAAGCTGCCGCTCATCTCGCCGCGGAAGGAAAAGGGGATCAGCCCGTTGATGCAGCTGGCCAGGGTGGACTTGCCACAGCCGGAAGGACCGATGATCAGGATTTTTTCTCCTTTGCGTACGGTGAGGTTTATGTCGTACAGAGTGGGCTCCGCCTGGGCGGTATACTGGAATCCGAAATCGCGGATTTCCAGAAGGGTTTCGTTACCTTCTTTTATATTTTGCATGGGTTATCTCCGGTAGCAAGTGGGGGGATGAGTCAGAGGGGCCAGGTTCTGCGGGTCATGAGTCAGGGGGACAGGTTCCGGATGAGTCAGGGGGACAGGTTCCTTGACTCATCCCC
>JAFWDX010000150.1 GCA_017515945.1 Blautia sp.
GCAGCATGGAGGGGATCATCAGCCAGGTGGTCACTTATGAAAATACATCAAATGCGATCGGCTATTCTGTGTACTATTATGCGTCGTCCATGTATGAACAGCCAGGACTGCGTTTTCTTGAAGTTGATGGCGTGGCGCCTTCCAATGATACGATCCGTTCAGGGGAGTATCCGCTTGTTCATGATTTTTACTGTGTGACGAATGAGAGATCGAGTGAGGAGGCGCTGGCGATCCGTGACTGGCTGGTCAGCCGGGATGGACAGGCTTTTGTGGAGTCCTGTGGGTATGTCAGCTGCGGGAGTGCGGAATGACGAGACGCCGGCTCTCTCTGATCAAAGTGGGACAGATATCGGCAATGGATGATGACTGTGGAATGGCAGAGGAGATTTTTGAATGGTCATTTATGGAAAATGTAAGCTTTTTGTGGCAGCCGCTGCTCTTTCTGCTCTGACGCTGCTGATGCCTGTACATCCGATCAGGGCGGCTGAGCCGGTTCCCGGCAAAATCTGCGAGAGTGATGAATGCCTGATGATCTCTAAGACTGGTGCGGTGCAGAATCTGTATGATTCAGAAGGGCGTTTTATATTTGATATGCATATATATTATCAATTATATTATCCATGTCTGGCTAAGACAGATACGGTTTTTGCCGGTCGGACAAATGAGGACATTGGTTTTTACAGTGTGAAGGCCGGTGGTCGTTTCATGTCGGTTCCGATAGACGACGCGCAGATCTGTCTCAGGGGATCTTTCTTTACGGCTACCTCCCTATCTGAAGGAATCTGCGTGCTCTATGATTGCGAGGGGCATGAACTGGGAAGAACAGTCAGGCCTGTATGGCTGTCAAGTGAAAGAACCCGTTACAGAACACATCTGCTCAGACTGGAAAGCGGGTTTGTTTTTGGAATTCAAAGCGACACGGATGCCTGCTGGATGTGGGCGGATCCGGCTGCGGGCATATGCACGGAGATACAAAACAGCACATTGAATGACCTGCTGGGCGGCGAAAAGGATTGTTTTCCTATGGGCGACCTGCTGGTTTTTTATCCGAAATACCGGTATGCGTCAGATGGACAGGAGGATAACGATGGTGTGGTTGTTTCCCTGGATGGAGAGATCCTGCTGGATCATGTAAATGCCATCTGGCAATTGAATGCACTTTACGGAGAAAGTGACAGATTCAGCTGGGACGACGAACTTCCCTGTGACTTTGTGCTGCAGATGCCTTCGCAGGATTCTTCCGACGAGAAGATGTCCTGTCTTTTTGATAAGGATCTGAATCTGGTCGGTACGTTTTCTGATCCGGATGTGAAGGTTGAATATACGGGAAAATATGTAAAAGGGTTTGTTTATCCGGAATTAAATAACAGTTCATGCGATGGATTTGCCGGAAATGTCGGGAGAGAGACATGTCCTTATTATGTCGTGGACGGCTGGTATAATGTACTGATCGACGGACAGCCGGAAGTATTTCCGGTCAGGCCGGAAGAAACACTGAAGTCGTTCAACGCAGGCTATTATCTGACGGAGAGGGTCGGGGAGTCATCCAAAGGGACTAAAAGTATCTACAGTGTTTATTCCCGTCACTCAAATGAACTTTTTTTTCAGGATGATTCTTCTGACATAGAACTGTATCTTGGCAAAGACGGTTTGGTTATTAAAACCAACTCGAAAAATGGAGAGCCGTACCGCTATACAGCGTATGATCTGAATGGAACTGAGACATTTTCTTCTGATTCGACGTGGATAATGCCGCTCAGTGGATATTGGTATACAAGCCGGGGAATCTATAGAGGCATTACAGATATTTACGGAAACTGGCTTGTGCGAACCACATATAGGACTGAGTGATGAGTCACGGGGACAGGTTCCTTGACTCACTTGTGAGTCAAGGAACCTGTCCCCGTGACGCAAGGCGGAGGCGGGCTACGGCGACTGGCGACAACGCGGCATATCAGGTCTGGATGGTGCAAGAACTTTAAATCTGATTGAGATGGCCCGCTAGTATAAAAAACGGAAGGAGCGGAGAAATGAATTCAGATAAAAACTATTTGATTCGTGCGCTGCGCCCCGATGAAACAGGACTGCTTAAGTCATTCCTGTATGAGGCGATCTTTGTTCCGGAAGGTGAGGCGTCTTTTCCCAGGAGTATCATAGAAAAACCCGAGCTGCGGGTATATACGGATGATTTCGGGGCAAAGCGGGACGATAACTGCCTGGTCGCGGAGGCTGACGGGCGGGTTGTCGGGGCGGTATGGTGCAGGATCATGAATGATTATGGCCATGTGGACGATGAAACGCCGTCGCTGGCGGTGTCGTTGTATAAAGAATACAGGAATCGTGGTATCGGAACGGATCTGATGCGTGAAATGCTGGCCCTGCTCAGAGACAAAGGGTATGCCAGGGTATCGCTCTCTGTGCAGAAGGCGAATTATGCTGTAAGGCTGTATAAGAAAATGGAATTTCAGGTCATTGAGGATAAAGATGGGGAATATATCATGGTGTGTGAACTGCAGAAAGGCTGACCGATCCGCGTTTCATACCGGGAAAAGGAGATGGCGCATGATCATTTTTGTGATATTGGTTATTTTTGCCGGGCTGATCTTTATTGCTTCCTGGTTCCTTGCAGGTTTTACGATGACAGGGAACAGGCAGACGATTGAAGAGGCAATGAAATGGCAGTCAGACCATTACGACACATCCTTTTATGACAGGATCGAAAAAAACGGATATCAGATCACAGGCAGCAATGGTTATGTCCTGAATGCGGAGCTCCTGAAAAATCCGGAATCCACAGGGCGGTATGTAATCATTTCGCATGGTTATACGGATAACCATATCGGATCATTGAAATATGCAAAGATGTATCTTGACATGGGCTTCAGCTGTGTGATCTATGATCTGCGCGGCCATGGAGAAAATGAGAAGACTTTTACGACATATGGCATTCTTGAAGGACGGGATCTGGAATGTATAGTAAAGGATACCAGAGAACGGTACCCGGACCTGCAAACGCTGGTCCTTCACGGGGAATCGCTCGGAGCGGCATCCACGATCGCTTCCTTAAAATATAGGCCCCGGGTTGATTTCGTTGTTGCTGACTGCGGGTTTTCTGATATTGAAAATGTTCTGAAGGGAGGATTCAGGAGCGCGCATTTACCTGGGTTCTTCTTTGAACTGGCGGATTTCGGAGCCCGGCTTCGTTTTCATTATGCGCTGAAGGATATGAGACCGATCGACTCGCTCGCGGAGAATGAGATCCCTGTCCTTTTCATACATGGGGCGGAGGACTCCTTTATCACTCCGTAGAATTCCCAGGCCATGTTTGAGATGACAAAGGGAGAGAAGCAGATCTTTTTCATGCCGGGAGCGGGGCATGCCGAGTCCGTCCTGAAGGATGAGCGGAAGTACCGGGAGGTTGTTGAAAGCTTTCTGGCGAGGTGAAGAGCCGTGGGCCGGTTCAATGAGTCAGAATGAGTCAGGGGGACAGGTTTTTTGACTCACATTCATGTGAGTCAAGGAACCTGTCCCCCTGACTCATTCTGACTCATCTACCGTTCAAGAAACGGCCGCGCTGCATGCACATTAAAGAACTCGATCAGCGGTCCCATAAAGAAGGCCGAAATGATCGTCCCGATCCCGACGATGCCGGTGACTTCCTGCCAGGAAAAGCCGGAGAGGCGGCAGAGGCAGGTGCCGGCGGCGACGCAGATGAGGTCGGAGATGATCCGGCAGAATCGGAAGGGCACTTTGTGCTGGCGTTCGGAGATGATCAGGGAGATGGCGTCATATACGGAGACGCCCAGGTCCGCGGTGAAGTAGAAGGCTGTGGACAGGCACATGACGACGACACCGACGGCAAGGAGCACGCCGCGGCCTGCAAGATTCAGCTCGGGAAACAGGCGGGTGAGCAGGCCCTGGGTAAATTCCGCGACATAGCCGAGCAGGAACAGATTGATCATGGTGGCGATGCCGATCTTGTGCCGGTCAAAGAGGAGCGAGAAGGTCAGCAGGACGGCACAGACTATGACGTACAGTGTCCCGAAGCGGATGGGGAGCACGCTGTCCAGGCCGCTCATGAGGGACTGGAAGGGATCCACGCCGAGAGCGGCGCGTTTGTACATGCCGACGCTGATGCCACAGATCAGGACGCCGAATACGCTCATCAGAATCCGTCGGTTTCGCTTTGAAGTATCCATTTTACAGTTACCTCCGATTACTGAGAAAATTTTCCTGTTTTTTGACAATGAGTATACTCACGCGATCAGACACATAGAAAATGGGCCTGGTTTTACGCGGAGTATATGCAGGGGATAAGTATATCAGTTCTCAACATGAAAATCCATAGTTACTATTCACGGTCTGACTGAAACGGGATGAGACCTGGCTTTCCGGCAGGTAAATGGGGGTAACTCTCTAAGAACGCGGGCTATTCGGCCATAGACGGAAGCCTCTTAGTCCGCGTTCCAAGAGAGCCATGCGTACTGGTCTCGTGCATTTTTTCTGTCGATGGTCACACCGGGGGATCCATCCGGCTCTGCCC